>NZ_JBHYGG010000126.1:0-9969 GCF_051859125.1 Gemmata sp. | reverse complement strand
CCACACCCCTGCGGGCGAAAGCCCCCAGGGGTGTGGTGCTTTCCACACGTCCCCCGCAGCACCCCACGCACGACACCCTCCTCGAACAGCTCCGCTACCCGCTCGATCCTCTGGCCTCGAGTCATCACTCGTCGAGTGCTCGGCGTGCTCCACGTCTGGCACGTCTTGCTTAACGGTATCCAGTACATCGACCTGGTCCCTGCCGCCCCCTTACTGCTCGGCCTCAACTTGTCCATTACAACCTGAGGGACAACCGATCCGAGCTATCGGAGGCGTGGCCGCCGAAGCACGGCATCGCAGGGAGGGGCGCGACCGCAGTTGGCACGTAGATTGACTTGAAGCCGTCGGATGTGCTGATCGTTGTGCTGATCAATGATTGAGCCCTGCGAAACGGGTGTTTCGCAGGGCTCTTGTGTAGTTACCCGGCTAGGATTCGAACCTAGACAAAGAGAACCAAAATCTCTTGTGCTACCATTACACTACCGGGTAGGGATCGGACGCCGGTCCGAGCCCGAACCGGCAATACAGCTTGATAGTTCACCAAAATGGGTACGTCAACGTGAACGGTCGCGGTCACGCCGGGACCGACTCGCCGGCCCTCAGGATGTGCGTCACCTTGACCCGCACGTACGGTTGCGTGTGGCCCTTGAGCCGGCGGTAGTTCTTCCGGCGGCGGAACTTCTGCGTCATGGTCTTGGTCTTCGGGAAGTCCACGACCTCCGTAACGACCCGGGCACCCTCGACCAAGGGCCGGCCGATCAGGGTGTCCGAACCGCTCTGGATCAGGAGCACCTTGCTCAGCTCCAGCGTCTGGCCCAGATCGATCTCGCGGTGGTCGATCACAAACGTCGCACCAACCTCGGCTCGGTACTGGCGGCTGCCGTCTTCAACGATCGCGTACATCGGTTAACCCAGTCCAATTGCGTGGGGCACAAATAAGACTGTTATGATAGCGGCCGAAGGTACTCTGACCAGTGGGCTCGCCGAAATCGGTTGCGTTCTCGGGTGCCTTTGGGGCCGTGGCGGTCACCAGAAATGGAGCGAGCGGCGACCCGGTGGGGTCGCCGCTCGCTCGGTCGGTTCCGTTCGGGTCAGGCCCTCTTACCGCGGACCGTTCGGCGGCGCGGCTTCGCACCCGCGAGGATCCAGTTCTTGAGCGTCTCGAGCTGCTTCGGGGTCGGCTTCGGCTTGCCGTCGGGCGGCATCGAGCCGTCCTCGATCGAGGCCCACAGCCCGCTCTTCTTCAGGTCGCCGGCGACGATGAGCTTGCCGATCCCCGACGGGCTCTTCATGACCTTGTCGTAGGTGGAGACGTCCACGTCCGCCTTCGGCTTGATCGGCGGGTTCCCGTGGCAACTCGCACAGTGTTCTCGCAGGATCAGGTGCACGTCCTTGAAGGACACGGACGACACCAGTTCCTTCTTCGGCTCTTCCTTCTTGGGCTCGGGATCGACCTTTTTGGGCTCGGGCTTGGGCTCCTCGGTCCTCGGGTCGTTCTTCTTGGGTTCCGGCCTCGGGTCCGGCTCGGTCTTCGGCTCGTCCTTGGGCTTCGGGTCCGGTTCGGGCGTGTACTGCGTGTTCGGGACCGTGCCGGTCGGCTGGTTCGGGGTCGTCGTCTTGGGCGGCTGGGTCTTCGGCGCGGCCGTGCTGTCCTTCTTGGCCGGCTCGTCCTTCTTGGTGGTCTCGTCCTTCTTTGCGACGGCCGGCCGGGGCTTTTCGTACCCGGTCACGATGCCGAAGAAGAACCCGACGAGGACCAGGAACCCGTAGATCCCGATGGCGGCCATCTGCCCATTTTCCGACAGCTTCCGCGGGTTGGCGACGGGCTCGTCGAGCGATTCAGATTCCATGTGTCACCCGTTTGGTGGGGCGTGCGGGGTGTGGTGAGCAGAGCGGAACCCGCGGCACTCGCCTCACGGCTTGGACGCAACTCCCCCTCGATCAGTTCCTGAATACGCTACCACGGGAGCCCGCCCCGAACAACGGCCCGCCGCGACAACCGTGAGGGATTCCGATGACCCGTTACACGCTGCCGCTCGTGGCGGCTCTTCTCGGAGGGTGCAGCCAAGTGCCGCCTGAAACTTCGGCCCCCGCCCAAACCCCGGCCGCACCCGCGAAGCCGTCGCACACCCTCACGCGGGAACACGCCTCGGCGTTCGCCAAACTCGCCCTCAAGGGTGCGAGCAAGGAGTACCCGCACAAGCCGGGGGTCGTGTTCGCCGGGGCCGCCGACGTGAAGACCCCCAAGGCGCTGCACCCCGCGTTCTTCGGCTGCTTCGACTGGCACTCGGCCGTTCACGGGCACTGGCTCCTCGTCCGCGTGCTGAAGGCGCACCCCGACTTGCCCGAGGCGAAGGAGATTCGCTCGGTGCTGGCCGACCACCTCACCGAGGCCAACGTCAGGGCCGAGGCCGACTACTTCTCGCGGAAGGACGCGAAGTCGTTCGAGCGGCCCTACGGCTGGAACTGGCTCCTGAAACTCGCCGAGGAGCTGCACACCTGGGACGATGCGGACGCGAAGAAGTGGGCCGTCAACCTGAAGCCGCTCGCTCATGTGATTGCCACACGATATGTCGAGCACTTCCCGAAGCAAACGTACCCGATCCGGGCCGGGGTGCACTCAAACACCGCGTTCGGGCTGTCGTTCGCGCACGACTACGCCACCACACTGGGCGACGCCAAGCTCCGCGAGGCCATCGAGGAGCGCGCGAGAACCTACTTCGGCAAGGACTACGACGCCCCGGCCCGGTGGGAGCCGGACGGGGCCGACTTCCTCTCGCCGAGTCTGTGCGAAGCGGACCTGATGCGCCGCGTGCTGCCGCCGGCCGAGTTCGCGGCGTGGTTCGCGAAGTACCTGCCGGGGGCGGAGAAGGGCGAGCCGAAGAACCTGTTCGAGCCGGCCACTGTGACCGACCGCACCGACCCGCAACTCGTCCACCTCGACGGGCTGAACCTGAGCCGCGCGTGGTGCGTGCGGAGCGTGATGGCGGCGCTCCCGAAGGACGCCCCGGCACGCGGGGCGCTCGTGGCGTCGGCGGCCCAGCACGCCGAGGCGGGGCTGAAGCACATCGCCAGCGGCGACTACGCGGGCGAGCACTGGCTCGCGTCGTTCGTGGTGTACATGCTCTCGACGCCGGCACCGTGACCTGTGGTGGTGGGGCAGGCATTCTTGCCTGCCCAGACGTGGGCCGGGCAGACAAGAATGTCTGCCCCACCAGAAGACTGGATTACTCCCCCGCGAGGTCGCCGAGGCCCGTGCCGCCCTTGCTCTGGGACTTGTAGATGATGTCCACCGCCAGCGTCGCGGCGAGGAGCAGCATCTTCGCCATCGGCTGATCGGCGAGCGACGGGCTCACCTCCAGGAAGTAGTTGTCGGCCGAGAAGAACACCTCCCGGGCCAGCCCGCCGAGGCCGCCGACCCGCTTCGCGACGCTCCCGAGTTCGACCGAGCCGTCTTCCGTGAGGAACTTGTAATTGAACCCGAACATCCGGCCCTTGACGTGCGCGAAGTACTTCCCGTCCTTGTCGTAAACGTGGAACCCGCCGCTGATCGTCAGGAACTTGCTGCGGAACGTGCCGACGAGGTGCCCCTGTGAGTCGCGGACCTCGACCGTCGAGCGGAACAGGTACCACCCGCGGCGGAGCGTGAACACGAGCGAGTCGTCGGGCTTCTCGCGGACCTCGACCGTCGTGGGCATCAATTGCTTGCTGACCACCCACCGGAGGAGCTGCGTGACGGTCCCTATGTTCTCCGCCGTGGTGCCGACGAGGTCCCCCGTGTCGCCGTTGCGGATGTCGTAGCTCTGGACCGACGAGAGCACCTTCTTGTGCTCCTGGATCGCGAACCGGTTGCACTCGAGCATTTGTCGTTCCGGGGGTTAACGCCGGGGGCCGGGGCACGGTTGGGTATATCAGGAGTTTCGAGTTTCGAGTTCCACGTTTCGAGTTTCGGGGCTCCGCCATCCGCCATCGGCCACCGGGCGGACTGGGCCGGTGGCTTGGCGAACCCTGAGCGCGAGCGAGGGGGTAACGTTACCCCCTCGCTCACGCTCAGGGTTCGCCCGAACACGCAACCCGCGGCCGTCAACTTGAAACAAGTAACTCGAAACTCGAAACTGTGAAGCACCGTCTACCCGAGTGGGAACCGATCCGTGGCCGAAGACCTGCTCGACAAGCGCGAGGTGCGCATCCGCCGGATGTTCGGCCAGATCGCGCCGTGGTACGACTTCCTGAACCACCTCCTGAGCCTGAACATCGACAAGCGGTGGCGCGAGCGGACCGCGAAGCTCGTCCCCCCGGCCCCGGCCGACCGCGGGCCGATCCTCGACCTCTGCACCGGCACCGGCGACCTCGCGCTTGTGTATGACCGGGCGGCTGAGGGGACCGTGCCGATCGTCGGGGCCGACTTCTGTCCCGAGATGCTCGTGCGGGCCGGCGAGAAGGCGCGCGCCGCCGGGGCGGCGGGCCGCGTCACCTTCGTCGAGGCCGACGCGCAGTCGCTGCCGTTCGCGAGCGCGTCGTTCCAGCTCGTGACCAACGCCTTCGGCCTGCGGAACATCACCGACACCGACCGCGGGCTGGCCGAGATGGTGCGGGTCCTGCGGCCCGGCGGGCGGCTCGCGGTGCTGGAGTTCTCGAAGCCTCGGCACTGGTTCTTCGGCCGGGCGTACCGCGCGTACTTCCGGTACGTCCTCCCGCTCCTCGGCCAGCTCCTGTCGCGGAGCAAGGAGAGCGCGTACCGGTACCTCCCGGAGAGCGTGCTGAAGTTCCCGGACTACGAGGACCTGGCGGCGAAGTTCCGCGCCCACGGGTTGGCCGAGGTGCGCTACGAACCGCTCACCTTCGGCATCGCCACCTTGTATGTTGGAGTAAAGCCGGGCGACCCCGCGCCGGTGACGTAGCACGAGCACCGAGACGACATGGCCGAACCCTCCTCCCCCCACCTCCTCGTGCGTGCCGCCCGCGGCGAACCGATCGAGCGGCCGCCGGTCTGGGCCATGCGGCAGGCCGGGCGGTGGGACCCCGAGTTCAACAAGATCCGCGCCGGCAAGCCGTTCTATGCCTTCTCCGAGGACGTCGAGAGCGCCGCCCGGGGGACGCTCGCGCCGCGGCGGCTCGGCGTGGACGCGATCATCCTCTTCTACGACATCACCACGCTGCCCGTCGCGATGGGGCTCCCGTTCCAGCTCAAGGCCGGGGCCGGGCCGGTGCCGGACAATCCCGTTCGCACGATGGCCGACCTCGACCGCCTCGACCCGAATCCCGACCCGGCGACCTACTCGCACATCCGCCAACTTCTCAAGCGCGTGAAGGACGAGCTGAAGTGCGAGTTGCCGGTGATCGTGTTCGCCGGCGCGCCGTTCACCGTCGCGACGTACTGCATCGGCACCGGCAAGGACGTGGCCGCCACCCGGCGGTTCGCGGACCAGAACCCGGACGTGTGGAGCGGGCTGCTGGCGAAGCTCACCGGGGCGACCGTCGGGTTCCTCCGCACGCTGATCGCCGACGGGGCCGACCTGTACCAGCTCTTCGACTCGTGGGCGGGGATGCTCACGCCCGAGGAGTACGAGGCGTGGGCGCAGCCGCAGCACGCGGCCGTGTTCGCCGGCGCGACCGGCGTGCCCCGCGTCCTGTTCGTGAAGGAGGGACCGTACCTCGACCGCATGTGCGCGACCGGGGCCGAGGTCATCAGCCTCGGCACCCGCCACGACCTCGCCGCCGCCCGCCGCGAGTACCCGCACCTCGTGTTCCAGGGCAACGTGAACGAGGACGTGCTCCGCGAGGGCACCCCCGAGCAGGTGGCCGCGGAGGTGCGGGCGTGCCTGAGGGCCGGCGGCGGGCACCGGCACATCCTGAACCTGAACCACGGCGTCGACAAGGAGACGCCGGTGGCGAACTTCGAGGCGTACATCCGGGCGGCGAAGGCGGGCCTTTAGGACCCGAGGACGGAACCTCAGGGGACAGTAGGCCAGACGGCGAAACGGCCCGGCGCTCCTCTCCTGATCGCTGTCCCCTGGTGTTCGGTCCTCTGGTCTTTCACTGGCGGTGGGGGCGGCCCATGCGAACGATCTGCGGACTCGCGGTGCTCGCTGCGTGCGTCGGCCTGGGGGCGCTCGGTGCCGCCGACGAGCCGCGGGCCGAGGAACTGCTCGCCGCCGTGCAGAAGAAGCTCCGGGACGCGGTCGCACGGGCCGGGCCGAGCGTCGCAACGGTCGTCGTGTCGCGGTCCGAGCACTACCCGAGGCCCGAGAAGGCGGACGCGCCGGGCAGGCTCGGCGGGTTCGACCTCAAGGAGTTCGTGCGGGCCAACCCGACTACCGAGCGGACCCGCCTGGGCCTGTCGCTCGACCTGTCGGACGCCCGCGGCGTCGCCGAGCACGGGTGCGCCGGCGGCGTGGTGATCGACCCCGAGGGGTACGTCCTCACCCCGTACCACGTCATCGATGGTGCGACCAAGGTGTACGTGTTCCTCCCGGGCGGCACCGGCTCCTACGCCGACGTCCACGCGGCCGACGCGCGGGCCGACCTCGCGGTCCTCAAGCTCCTCGCCCCGCCCCCGAAGTTGCAGGCCGTCACGTTCGCCGACGTGCGGGTCGGCCGGCAAGGCGACAAGGCCGCGACCGTGTACCCCGGCAAGCTGTGCGTGCTGCTCACCAACCCGTACAGCTCGACGTTCGGGCTCCAGCAGGCGACCGCCGGGTTCGGCAGCGTCACGAACACGCGGTACAAGCCGCGCGAGTTCGACACCGGCGGCGTCGCCCGCCGCGCCACCGAGTACACGAGCCTTCTCGAGTACGACATCAGGCCGAACGCCGGGCTGACCGGCGGGGTGCTGCTGAACCTCGACGGCGAGATGATCGGCCTGACGAACGCCGCGGCCGTCGCGTGGGGGAACGAGATCGGCCCCGGGTACGCGGTGCCGGCGACCGCGAGCTTCCGCCGCATCGTGGACGTGCTGCGGCGCGGCGAGGAGGTCGAGTACGGGTTCCTCGGGGTCACCCTCAACGACGGCGCGCGGCCCCGGGTCGTCGTCGGCGCGCTGTCGCCCGGGGGGCCGGCCGAGCGGGCCGGGCTCGCGCTCGGGGACCACATCACGCACGTCAACGGCAGCCCGGTCGACGACTTCCACGACCTGCTCACGCACGTCGGGGCGGCGTTCGCCGGCACCAAGGTGCGGGTCACGCTGTCGCGCTTCGGCCGGGTCCGCGACGCGGACGTCACGCTCTCGAAGTTCCGTCACGACATGCCGTCGGTCGCGTCGGTCCGGCCCGAGCCGGTGTTCGGGCTCCGCGTGGACTTCGAGGACCTCCAGACCCGCGCCGCGCCGGCCGGCGTCGACGCGTGGGTGACGGTCCGCGAGGTGGTCCCGAACACCCCCGCCGCGGCGAAGTTCAAGGCGCTCGGCGACAACCCGACCCGCTGGATGGTGACGCACATCGACGGCAAGCCGGCGACCACCCCCGCGGCGTTCTACGCGGCCGCGAAGGGCCGCGCCGCGGTGAAGCTCACCCTCCTCGATTCGACCGAACCGAACCCGCGCCCCCGGGAGCTGACGCTGCCATGACCACGAAGTACGCCATCTGCAACGAGACGTTCGAGGGCTGGCACCACGAGCGGGTCTGCGGGCGCGCCGCCGAACTCGGCTACACCGGCCTCGAGGTCGCGCCGTTCACACTTGCGCCGCGGATCACCGACGTGACCGCCGCCCGCCGCGCCGAACTCCGCAAGCAGGCCGAAGCCGCCGGGGTGCAGATCATCGGGCTGCACTGGCTGCTCGCGAAGACCGAGGGGTTCCAGCTCACCTCGCCCGACGCCGCCGTTCGCAAGAAGACCGGCGAGTACCTCGCGGAGATGGCCCGCGCCGCGGCCGAACTGGGCGGCGACGTCCTCGTGCTCGGCTCGCCGTTCCAGCGCAACATCCCCGAGGGCCACACGCTCGCGCAGGCCGAGGACTTCGCGCTCGACACGCTCGGGTACACGCTCAAGGCGCTCGAACAGAGCAAGGTGTACCTGTGCCTGGAGCCGCTGACGCCGGCCGAGACGAACTTCATGAACACGGCGGCGGAGGGGGCCGCGATGTGCCGCCGGCTCGCGCACCCGTTCGTGAAGCTGCACCTCGACGTGAAGGCGATGTCGGCCGAGGCCGCGCCGACGCCCGACGTGATCCGCGCCAACACCGAGTTCTTCCACCACTTCCACGCGAACGACCCGAACAAGCGCGGCCCCGGGTTCGGCAGCACCGACTTCAAGCCGATCTTCCGGGCGCTCCGCGACGTGAACTACACCGGCTGGGTGTCGGTCGAGGTGTTCGACTACTCCCCGGACCCCGACACGATCGCCCGCGAGAGCATCCGCTACATGCGCGAGTGCGACGCGGGATGAGCCGCACGACGAACGCGAATCGGGGCGAACCCTGAGCGCCAGCGAGGGGTAAGTCGCACCCCCTCGCTGGCGCTCAGGGTTCGCGAGGCTACACGTCCAGTCCCGAGGTGCCCCATGCGGTTCTCTCTCGCGCTTGCCGCGGCTCTCGTCGCGGCGCTCCCCGTTGCGGCCGGCGACCTCTCGGTCGGGTTCGGCGAGGCCGACGTCACGCCGGTACTGGGCAAGAAGCCGGTGTACATCGCCGGGTTCGGGCACGGTCGCGAGGCGAAGAAGGTCCACGACCCGATCATGGTGCGGGCGGTCGTCCTCGCCGACGGTGACGCCAAGATCGCGCTCGTGGCGGTGGACGTGGTCGGCTTGTTCCTGCACAGCGTCGAGCGGGTGCGCGAGGCGCTGCCGGGGTTCAGGTACGTGATGGTGTCGGCGACGCACAACCACGAGGGGCCGGACACGCTCGGGCTGTGGGGGCCGAACCCGCTCAAGTCCGGCGTCGATCCCGAGTACCTGAAGCGGGTCGAGGCCGGGTGCGTCGAGGCGGTGAAGGCGGCCGACAAGGCCCGCGTTCCGGCCGTGGCGAAGATCGGCTCGGCGAGCGACGCGGGCCTGCTCTACGACAACCGCCTGCCCGTGGTGAAGCTCGACGAGTTGGTCGCCGTCCGCTTCGAGGAGCCGAAGACCGGCAAGGCCGTCGGGGTGCTGGTGCAGTGGAACTGCCACCCCGAGGTGCTCGACTCGAAGAACACCGAGGTCACCGCGGACTTCCCGTACTACACGGTAAAGCACCTCCGCGCCTCGCAAGAGTGCCCGGTCGCGTACTTCACGGGTGCGGTCGGCGGGCTCATGACCACGCTCAAGATGCCGCTCAGGGACGCCGCCGGGAAGGAACTCGCCGACGGTACGTTCGAGAAGGCCGAGCGGTACGGCACGCTGGTCGGCCAACTCGCGGACACGGCGCTCAAGGCCGCCGCGCCCGTCGCGCTCACGCCGTTCGACGTGCGGCCGCAAACGATCCTCGTCCCGGTCGAGAACAAGCTGTACCACCTGGGCTGGCAGCTCGGCACGCTCGACCGCACCATGTACGCCTGGGACGGCACGCCGACGCCGAAGGAGTTCACCCCGACCAGGGACATCACGAAGCCGATCGCGGTGAAGAGCGAGGTCGGGTACCTGAAGCTCGGCGACCTCGAAGTCGCGGTAGTGCCCGGCGAGATCTACCCCGAGCTGGTGCTGGGCAAGGTGCAGGAGCCGACCGACCCCGGGGCCGACTTCCCCGACGCGCCGGCCGAGCCGGGCCTGTACCCGCAGTTGAAGGGCAAGCACCGCATGCTCATCGGCCTGGGCAACGACGAACTCGGGTACTTCATCCCGAAGCGGCAGTGGGACGCGAAGGCCCCGTACTGCTACGGGCTGAAGAAGGCCCAGTACGGCGAGGAGAACAGCGTCGGCCCCGAGGCGGCCGCGGTGATCTGCGGCGCGTTCAAGGAGCTGGTGAACAAGAAGTGACGGGGGCAACAACGCTTTCAAGAAGCGCGGAGGTGACTGGCGGGCCGCCACGGAGGGCGGCCCCTACAAACCAAACGCGAACAC
>NZ_JBHYGG010000125.1:0-10308 GCF_051859125.1 Gemmata sp. | reverse complement strand
CCCTCGCTCGGCGCTCGGGCTCGGACCCGTCCACCACGGGTCCGGTTCCATCGGACCTGGTATCAGACGGCCGGGCCGCTCGTTGGTTCGGACTTGGTTCGGCACTGGCCGAGTTGTCTGCGTCGGGCGGCGACCCCGTGGCCGCCGCCCGCGGCCGTTGTGGGTTGACCGCGGCGGCCGCGGGCGGGTACGATCCTTGCCATGCGGATCGCACGCACAACCCGAGCGCTGCTGTGCCTGCTGATCGCGGCCTCGACCGCGATCGGCGTCACGCTCCCCGTCCGGGCGTGCGCCTGTTCGATCCCGTCTCCGATCCACCCGCAAGCCGTTCCCGCTGAATCGCAAGGGCCGCAGATGCCGGCCGCGAAGCACGCGTGCTGCCCGCCGAAGCCGGGCGGCAAGGCGTGCTGCTGCTGCGAACCGCCGGCCGCCGATCCGCAACCGGCCCCGACCTCACGCGCGCCGCAAGCCGCGTGCGGGTGCGTCGCGTGCGACTGCGGACCGCACCCTCCCGAGCCCGTTCCCCCGGCCGCTGCGACGCCCGACCTCGATGACGTCGCCGCGTCGGAGTCCCCGGCCCCGCCCGTGTCGGCCGCGTCCCCGCACACCGCGGCGCGCGCGTTCCGCGCGCCGCCCGCGGCTCCGCCCGTGCACCTGCTCCTCTCCCTGGCGCGGCTCACCTGTTAGCGCCGCCGCGCGCCTTCGCTCACGTTCGCAAGCAAACACACAAGCGCGGGGCACCGGCCCCGCGATCCCGAACCACGAGAGTGGACGTTCCGCGGTGCGGTTCTGCGCCCCGCGGACGCGACCGAGACCCCGGGTCCCGCCGGCCGCACGGTGCGGCCGCGCCCGCCCGGTCCAGTTCCTGTTTCCAGTGGAGATCCGTGATGATCCGTGCCATGTTCGCCGCCGTCGCCGTTGCCAGCGCCCTCGCCGCCGGGGCCGCCGCCCTCGCCGCCGACAAGGAAGTGAAGCTCACCGGCAGCCTCGTGTGCGGCAAGTGCAAGCTCAAGGAAACGGCCAAGTGCACCAACGTCCTCCAGGTGAAGGAGGGCGACAAGGTGGTGAACTACTACCTCGACGACACCGGCGCGAAGGAAGCGTACCACGAGGGCGCGTGCGGCGGCGACGCGGTCGAGGGCGTCACCGTCACCGGCACCGTCACCGAGAAGGACGGCAAGAAGACCATCAAGCCCACGAAGGTCGAGACCAAGAAGTGACCGAGGGACCAATGTCGCTCCGCACAGGCTGGTGATCGAGGTTGCCAGCCGCACGGCGAGCCGGGAGCGTCAGCGACCGGAGGGTTGCGTTTGCGTGGACTCCGGTCGCTGACGCTCCCGGCTCGCCGCGCCCACTGCGCCATCCGCCTTGTTCGCGCGTTCGCCGCGGTCGTACAATGCCCGGTACCGTCAGAGGCCGAGCCCGCGTCCGCTGGTAGCGCGTCATGGTTCACACACACCCGAGGCCCGCACGCCCCCGGCGGGTCGCCGTCCTCGGGTCCACCGGTTCCGTCGGCACCAGCGCCCTCGACGTGATCCGCCACCTGCCCGAACACCTCGAACTCGTCGGCGTCGCCGCCCACTCGAAGTGGGAGCAACTCGCCGAGCAGTGCCACGCCTTCAAGCCGCGGTTCGCCGTCCTCATCGACGAGGCCGCGTTCGATCGCGCCGACCGCAGTGCGTTCCCCCGCGAAACACAGCTCCTCGGCGGCCCGGACGCCGTGCAGCGGCTCGTGTCCGAGCCCGATGTGGACGTCGTGCTGTCGGCGGTCGTCGGCGCGGCGGGCCTGAGCGGGACGTGGGCGGCGCTCGACGCGGGCAAGACCGTCGCGCTGGCGAACAAGGAGACGCTCGTCGTCGGCGGACCGCTGGTGATGGAACTCGCCGCGCGGCGCGGCGCGAAATTACTCCCCGTCGATAGCGAACACTCTGCTGTGTTCCAGGCGCTGACCGGGCACACCGCGGCCGACGTGGACCGCGTGGTGCTCACGGCGAGCGGCGGCCCGTTCCGCGGCAAGAAGGCCGCCGACCTCGCCTCGGTGACGCCGCAGCAGGCGCTCAAGCACCCGACGTGGCAGATGGGGCCGAAGATCACCGTCGACTCCGCGACCCTCATGAACAAGGCGCTGGAGGTGATCGAGGCCCGGTGGCTGTTCGATCTGCCGGCCGAGAAGATTGCGGTCATCGTCCACCCCGAGTCGGTCGTCCACTCGTTCGTCGAGTTCGCCGACGGGTCGGTGCTGGCCCAGCTCTCGCCGCCGGACATGCGGCTGCCGATCCAGCTCGCGTTCCTGCACCCGCTCCGCGTGCCCGGCCCCACCAAGCGCCTCGACTGGCGCACGCTCTCGGCCCTCACGTTCGAGCAACCGGACCCCGAGACGTTCCCGGCGCTGACCCTCGGGTTCGAGGTCGCGGCCCGCGGGGGCACCTGCGGGGCGGTGCTCAACGCCGCGAACGAGGCGGCCGTCGCCGGGTTCCTCACGAACACCCTCGCCTTCACGGACATCGCCCGGTGCTGCCGGGCCGTTCTCGACGCTCACGATTTCGACCCGCGGCCCACCCTGGAGCGCCTCCTGGCGCTCGACCGGTGGGCGCGGCAGGAGGTAGCCAGTTGGACGCGAACCCGAACGCCGGTGACCCCGTGCCCGTGACCCCGACCCCGGCCCCGGGCGACCACTCCGCCGAGGTGTCCGCGCTCAAGTCGTGGGTGCGGGAGAACGCGGTCTCGCTCGTCATCACGGTCGTCGCCGTCGCCCTCGTGGTCCGGTACCTCGACCCGATCGACACGCTGAAGGTCGTGCTCGGCCTGGGCCTCATCATCTTCATCCACGAACTCGGCCACTTCCTCGCGGCCAAGTGGTGCGACGTCCACGTCAAGACGTTCAGCATCGGGTTCGGCCCGGCGGTCCCGTTCTGCTCGTACAAGTGGGGCGAGACGACGTACATGGTCGGCATCATCCCGCTGGGCGGGTACGTGTCGATGATCGGCGAGGGGGACCACGGGGGCGAGGACGACGGCGAGGAGGACCCGCGGAGCTTCCGCAAGAAGACCGTGGGCCAGCGGATGCTCATCATCTCCGCCGGCGTGGTCATGAACCTGATCCTCGGCATGGCGTGCTTCGTCGCCGCGTACCTGCACGGGGTGCAGGAGAAGCCGGCCGTGGTCGGCACCGTCGAGAGCGGCAGCGCCGCGTGGCGGGTCGGCATCCGGGCCGACGACGACATCGTGCAGATCGGCTCCCGCAAGAGCCCGTACTTCGACGACATCCGGCCCATCGTGATGGCCTCGCAGAAGGGCGAGCAGGTGCCCGTTGTCGTGGTCCACGCCGGGCAGACGACCCCGGTCGAGTTGACGCCCGAGCCGCTCCGCGACGAGGGCGCGCGGTTCCCCACGCTCGGCGTCACCCCGCCGTCGCGGCTCACGCTGCTGTCGCTGAAGCAGCCCGGGTTCAAGCCGGTCGTTCCGGGCAGCCCCGCCGCCAGCGCCTCGGTGCCGCTCGAGGGCGGCGACCGCCTCGTCGCGATGACCGACCCGGACAAGCCGGACCAGATCACCCCGATCAAGCCGGACCCCCGCGCCCCGGACGCCGGCCCGGACATCGAGGACTTCTACCGCCGCATGGTCCGCCTCGCGGGGCAACCGGTCACGCTGCGGGTGCAGCGCGGCGGGCAGACGCTCGACTCCGTTGTTCAACCGGCGTACCGCGCCGACCTCGGCGTGCGGATGCAGATGGGCAAGGTGGTCGCGCTCCGCCGGGGCGGGCCGGCCGAGGCCGCGGGCGTGCTCGCGTGGTCCGAGGACCAGCCGAACCAGGGCGACGTCATCAAGACGGTGAAGCTCCCCGAGCCGGGCGGCAAGCAGACGTGGTTCGCCGCCGGCGAGATCAAGAACGCCGACCCGGGCGTCACCGTGCAGAAGCTCGACCCGGTGCTGCTGCCGCTCGAACTCAAGAAGTGGTTCGACCGCGTCGAGGCGGCGAAGGAGGCGAACCGCACCGTGAAGGTGGAGGTGTTCCGCCGCGAGGGGCACCAGGAGAAGGCGACGGCCGAACTGGCGGTGCCCTACGACGCCGCGTACCGGTACGACCGCGAGACGGTGGTGCTCCCGAACAGCCCGACCCCGCTCGGGGGCCTGGGGCTCGCGTACTGGGTGGACGCCGTGGTGTTCGACGCCGACCCGAGCGGCCCGGCCGCGGGCAAGCTCAACCCCGGCGACACGGTGACCGCGGTGCGGTTCAAGACGGCCACCGCGGACGGGGCCGAGAAGGCCGGCGAGTGGGAGGAGCTGAAGGCGAACCAGTGGGCGTTCGCCGAGGCGTCGTTCCAGAGCCGCCCGCCGTTCCGCGTCGACCTCAAGGTGCAGCGGAAGGACGGCGGGGCGGTCGAGGAGGTGCCGCTGGAGGGCCGCGAGGATTTGCGGTGGCCGACCGACGACCGCGGGCTCGTGTGGGCCTACGACGTCCGCGTCCAGAAGGCGACCGACATCGGCGACGCGATCAGCCTCGGCGCGTGGCGCACGGCCCGGTTCGTCCGCGTGGTGTACCTGAACCTGTACGCGATGGCGTTCGGGCGGGTGAGCGCGAAGACCATGAGCGGCCCGCTCACGATCGCGAACGTGTCGTACCGGTTCGCGGGCGAGGACTTCTGGCAGTTCCTGCTGTTCCTCGGGATGATCTCGGTGAACCTGGCGGTGGTGAACTTCCTGCCGATCCCGGTGCTGGACGGCGGGCACATGGTGTTCCTGCTGCTGGAGAAGATCCTCGGGCGGCCGGTGCCCGAGCGGCTGTTCGCCGCCGCGATGTGGGTGGGGCTCGCGCTCATCCTGTCGCTGATGGTGTTCGTGCTGGTGCTCGACATCCGCCGGCTGTTCTTCGGCTGGTTCTGATGTGAGGTGCGGCGAGCGGGGGCGTGAGCCCCCGAGTGAACCACGAAGTGAAGTGAGAAGAACTCGGGGGGCTTACGCCCCCCGCTCGCCTTTACGGCACCTACTTCCCGAGGCCGAGCCGGTTGTCGAACGTCTTGCGGATCAATTCGCGAACGGCCGGGTCGGTCGCGCCGGCCAGGCGCTTCAGTTCCGCGTCCGGCAGGATGTACGGGGCTGACTCCTCGGCCCAGTGAGCCAGGTTCATCACCTCACGCAGCGGTTCCCAGGGCCGATACCTGCGGTCGAAGTAGAACCGCGCGTCCGCGATGATGAACATGCGGGCCACGATGTTGTCGAGCTGGTACCGGGCACCGCGCCAGATCTCGAACGCGACGGCGGATTGCGGCCGGGGCGGTGCCGCGAGTAGCCGGTCCACGAACAGTCGGTGCGCGGCCGCGGGATCGGCCTCGAAGATCGTCTGGACCAGTTCGAGCCGGAGGGCGCGCATGTCCCAGTCGTCGATGACCGGCACCCGCTCCATCAACCGCAACAAGAGCGGAACGAGTTCCCGGTGCGGAGCGTTCCGGACCTTCTCGCAGAACGTCCGAAACGGCCTCCGCCATTTGGCGTCATCGGGTGAAGGTGGCGGGAGTGCGGCGTACTCGGCTTCGAGCCGTGCGGCGAGGGCGTACCGGTTGGTGAACGTTGCGGGAGTGACGGTGACGGGGAACGATTTCACCGGGAGTGCGATTTCCCGGCCCGGTTCTCTGAGGGTTCGCGGAGTCCCACGCAGGGGCACCTCATCCGCGGCCCGTACCAGCCAGAGGACCGCGACCTCCCCCGTGCCACTCGGAAACGTAGATCGGAAATCGAGGTGCAACACACGGCGCTCCGTGAACGTCGCTCCCGGGTCCAGGAAAATGTCGAAGCCCAACAGCGGGCAACCCAACCTCCGGCCCCGCCGCTCGAGCTTCCATCGCTCAGGCAACCCGAGGATGCCGTACCCGTCGTGACTTGTTTCACTGAGGAAGAGCGGCTTCGTTCCGCGGTTGGTGATGGAGAGTTCCACGATCACCGGTCCGTGCTCGAACGCCTCGACGACCCGGAGCCCCAACTCAAGGCTTCGCGACACTTCGGCCGTCTCGACGAGACCGACCGCGAACAGCACGAGTGCGAGTGGGGACACGGTCGGCCTCCGGATTGGCTCACCCCGCGATCAGGCTCCAGTCGACCCGGTCCTTGTCGATGCGGGGGAGGTCGGCGGGGAGCGCCTCCAGGTACTTCGGCGCGGCCCCGGTGTTGAAGACGACGACCCGCTCGTCCTGTTTCACGCGACCGGCCGCGACCATCCGCTCCAGCACGTCGAAGCACACGGCCGTCTCGGGGCAGACGCTGATCCCCTCGGCCGCACTCGCGCGCTTCATCCACGCGCCGATCTTCGCTTCCGCGCCCACCTCGGCCGTGCCGCCGCTGGCGCGGATCGCGTCGAGGATCATGAAGTCGCCGACCGCGACCGGCACCCGCAGCCCGCTCGCGACCGTGTGCGCGTTCGGGAACAGCTCCGCGAACCGCTCGCCCCTCTCGAACGCCCGCGCGATCGGCGCGCACCCCTCGGCCTGGCAGGAGATCAGCCGCGGCATTCCGGGCGAACCCTGAGCGCCAGGGAGGGGGTGCGCCTCACCCCCTCCCTGGCGCTCAGGGTTCGCCGAGGACAGCCACCCTAACTCGCGAAGCTCCGCGAACGCCTTCCACATGCCGATCAGCCCGGTGCCGCCGCCGGTCGGGTAGAAGATCGTCTCCGGGAGGTCCCAGCCCATCTGCTCGGCCAGTTCCAGGCCCATCGTCTTCTTGCCTTCGAGGCGGTACGGCTCCTTGAGCGTCGAGAGGTCGAACCAGCCCATGCGGTCGGTGCCGTCCTTGACGATCTTCCCGCAGTCGTTGATGAGGCCGTTCACGCGGAACGCCTTCGCGCCGTACAGGTGCGGCTCGAACTGGCTGACGACCGGGGTGTCGTGCGGCATGAACACGAAGCACTCGATCCCCGCACGTGCGGCGTAGGCCGCGGCCGCGCCGCCGGCGTTCCCCGCGGTCGGCAGGGCGACCCGCGTGACGCCGAGCCACTTCGCCACGCTCACGGCCGCCGTCATCCCGCGGCTCTTGAAGCTGCCCGTCGGCAACTGCGACTCGTCCTTCACGTACAGGTTCGAGAGCCCGAGCTGCTTGCCGAGCCGCGGGCAGTGCAGGAGCGGGGTCATCCCCTCGCCGAGCGTAACCGGCTCGACCTCGGCCGGCAGCGGGAGCAGTTCGCGGTACCGCCACAGGGTCGGCGGCCGCGTCGCGATGTCGGCCGGGGTGACCGCCGCGCGGACCCGGTCGAGGTCGTACCGGACCCAGATGGGCCGGCCGTTGTGGAGGTTCGCGACGGTGCCGAACGGGAGCACGGTCCCGTCAATCGCGGCTTCGAGGTGGGAGACAAAGTGCGGCATGGCGATTACAGTACGGAAACGGGAACGATCCGCGGGACCCGCGCCGCACACCGGAGTTACTGTGAGCGACAACGCCGACAAGGACCGAAAGCCGACCGACCTGGAGATCAAGGACGCGCAACTGATCTTCAACGCCGTGTGGTCCGACCTCCAGGAGCGGCACGGCCGCGAGCGGCTCCGGTTCCCGCGCGAGTTCATCTGGCTCGGCGGCGCGCCCGGCGCGGGCAAGGGCACCAACACCCCGTTCGTGGCCGACGCCCGCGACATCACCGCCCCGCCGGTCGTCATCAGCTCGCTCCTCACCACCCCGCAGGCGGTGGCCCTGAAGAACGCCGGGCAGATGGTCGGGGACCGCGAGGTGCTCGGGCTGCTGCTCGAGGAGCTGCTCGACCCGAAGTACCACGACGGGGTCATCGTCGACGGGTTCCCGCGGACCAAGCCGCAGGTCGAGTGCCTGAAGCTGTTCTACCACGCGACGCTCCAGCTCCACGCCGAGTTCCGCGGCACCCCGCTGGCCCGCGAGTTCCGCAAGCCGATGTTCCGCATCGTGCTCCTGTTCGTGTCCGAGGACGTGAGCGTGCAGCGGCAGCTCAAGCGGGGCCGCGAGATCCGCGAGCGGAACCGGCTGGTCCGCGAGTCGGGCGGGACCGACCTGTTCGAGGAGCGGGCCACCGACCTCGACGTGGGCCTGTGCCGCAAGCGGTACAAGACGTTCAAGGACACCACGTTCGACGCGCTCCAGTCGCTGCGGCAGATCTTCCACTTCCACTTCGTGGACGCCGAGGGCGACCTCGCCGAGGTGCAGCGGAACATCATCCGCGAGTTCGCGTACCAGAGCTCGCTCGAACTCAGCCCCGAGGTGTACGACCTGATCCAGACGATCCCGATCGCCCAGCAACTCGCCACGCACGCCCGGCAGGAGCTGATCGGCCGGCTGGAGCAGTACGAGGAGGAGAGCAAGGAGCTGTTCTGCAAGGTGCTGCGGTTCATCGACACGAAGATGGTGCCCATCGTCCGGGCGCACGCGATGTCCGGGCACACGCAGATCAACAGCGAGGACGGCCTGCTCGACGACCCGATCGCGCTGCGGATGGTCATCGACGTGCTGTCCGAGCGCGGGTTCCTCGCGACCGTGGACCTGCACCGCGTCGAGGTGCCCGAGCGGATCAACCCGGAGACGTGGGAGATCACCTGCCGCACCAAGAAGGTGTACCGCATCGACGTCCGCTACCCGCCGTCCGACATCCGCCGGGGGCACTGATTTGGCGAGCGGGGGGCGTGAGCCCCCCGAGTTCGGTTACGCGCGCTTCACTCGGGGGGCTCACGCCCCCCGCTCGCCGGCCCTCACCCCTGCCGGTCGAGCTTGCCGGTGTTGTGCGTCTCGTCGAGGAACATGGTGCGGTCGCGGACGATGGCCTGCGGGATCAGCGCCGGCGTCTGCGTCGCCAGCCCCTCCATCTTCTTGACGGCCGTGCCGATCGCCAGCACCTCGACGAACCCGCCGCCCATCTCGTAGATGAACACCTTGGTGCCGATGACCGCGTCGGCCCCGATCTCGGACGCCTCGGCCTCGATGTGCGCCAGCGCGTTCTCCCGGGCGTTGTAGATCAGTTGCGTGACCGAGCTCACCTCGCCGCGGCCCAGCCCCTTGAAGAACGCGCCGACCCCGCCGGCGAACCCGAGCGAGTACACCGACGTGCCCAGGAGCAGCCGCACCGGGCCGTACCCCATCTTGGTGAGGTTCCACAGCTCCTCGCCGGTCAGTTCCGACGTGACCGGCCGGGCCGGGGTGCCGAACGCCGGGTGGTGCGACGCGGTGCCCACCATGAGCATCTCGCGCGCCCCGGTGCCGATGGGCAGGATCGCGGTCTGGATGTCCACCACGGCGTTGGCGCCGCGCTCCCGGGCCTCGTTCTCGATCCGCTCCAGCGCGAGGTGCCGGGTGTGGTTGTACATCTGGGAGAACTCCTTCACCTCGCCCCCGGCGAACCCGCGGAGGAACCCGAACACGCCCCGGCTCACCCCCAGCGCGTAGGCGACGTTCCCGATGACGAAGTGCCGCGGGTCGTACCCCGCGTCGAGCTGGCAGTACAGGTCCTGGCCCGAGCACGCGGTGGTGAAGAACGGCCCGCGGTAGTCGGCCCCCTTGACCGCCGACCCGATGGCGATGAACTCGCGCATCCCGCCGAGCGTCTTGAGTTCCGACGTGACCCCGGTGACCCCGTGCGCCCCGTGCCCCTCGGCCTCCTTCTCGAGCCGGTTGATCGCGGCGTGCCGGCCCTCGTTGATGAGCTGCGTGAGGTTGGCGATCTCGCCCCCGGCGAGCGTCTTCAGCCCGCTCGACACGCTCCCGAGCACGCCGAGCGACTGGACGCTGTTGCCGACGACGATGCTGCCCGGGGCCCAGCCCTTTTCCGCCAAGCAGAAGATCTCGTTGCCCGACAGGCCGCTGACGATCACGGGGAACCTCCTGGGTGCGCGTGGGGTCGGTCCCGCACACCCTAGCACGCCGGGGGGCGGAAGGCACGAGAAGAACGCGGCCGAACGGGTGCGTGGGAACGGCGGGTGGTGCCGGGAAGTGAAGCGGCCGCCGCGGGGTCGCGGCGGCCGCAGCGCGAGCGCGTTACTTCTTCTTGGGCGTGATCGGCTTGGTCGTGGTGTCCTTGGCTTCCTTCTTGGGGTTGGCCTTGGCCTTCTTCTTGTCCTTGTTCTGCGCGTTGTTGCCCTTCGCCATGGTGCGGACCTCGCAGGGGTGCGTGCTCAAGCGGAGTGCTTGATAATTCCAGTGTACCCTGCGCCGCGCCATCGTCGCGCACAAAGCGGCAACAATCGCGCGCCCGCGGGGAGATGAGGCCCCGCACAACCCGAGGTCGTCTCACGCCCAGCGGACAGGGGGCCGGAGTCGAGAGGGCCGCGGTCTGGTCCGAGCCCGGGCGCCGAGCGAGGGGTGAGCGTGAAC
>NZ_JBHYGG010000124.1:49359-73232 GCF_051859125.1 Gemmata sp. | reverse complement strand
CACGGCTTCCCGTCCGGGGCGCCCAGGTTCAGTTGCTTGAGGCCGGCGTACACGCCCGCCAGCACCTTCTTCTCCCTCCGCCCGGCCCGGAGCGCGGCCACCAGCCGGGCGGCCTTCGCGGCCGTGTCGGCCAGCGCGTCGCGGAGCTCCTCCGCGGCGGCCAGCGGGTGCGCCGGGTCGCTCCGCGGGGGCACCGGACCGGGCACATCGGTCGTCTTCATCGTCGCGATCCTCTCGGTGGTCACGGTCGCGGTGATCGTGTCCGCGGGCGGCACGGCCAGGTCTGGGTTGAGGGCCGCGACCACCACGGTGACCCCCGTCCCCCTCGGCCACGACCAGCGGGGCCGGGCCGAACTTCAGCACGCGTCACTGGAGCGTCAGCGCCCGGGCCAGGAGCCGCCGGTCCAGGGCCACCCGCACCGGCGGCCCCGCGGCCGCCGAGCGCGGCAGCACCACCGCGCGGACCGCGCCGGTGCCCGCGTCCCGGCTGCGGACCGCAACGGTCGCGCCGGCGTCGAGGGTCACCGGGCGGTGCTCGTCGGCCGCCCCGGGCAGGCCCGGGAGCGCGGCGCGCAGCGCGGCGGCGTCCGCCGGGTCGAGGGCCACGGTGGTCGCCGCGTGCCGCGGCACCACGCTCGCGACGTCCGGGTACCGGGCCCCGACCGCGACCGGCAGGAACACCGCCCAAGGCCCCTCGGCCACCACCAGGTGCGCCGCGGCCCGCCCGACCCGCACGCCGCCGGCCCGGGCCAGCGGCTTCGACGCGAACACGGGAACCGCGGGCACGAGGGAGCACGGACATTCAGGCTGGCATCTTTTCCGTTCGTGCGTGACACACGATGTCGCTCACGGAGGAACTTCACATGCGGCGCCGCCACGAACTCACCGACCCACAGTGGGACAAGATCCAGCACCTGCTCCCCGGCAAGGCCGGTGACCCTGGCCGCACGGCCACGGACAACCGCCTGTTCGTGGACGCGGTCCTCTACGTCCTCGGGACCGGCATCCCCTGGGAGGACCTGCCCGCCCGGTTCGGCGAGCCCGACACCGTCTGGAAGCGGTTCGACCGGTGGTGTGCGGCCGGCGTGTGGGGGCGGATCGCGGTCGCCCTCGGCGCACCCGACCTGGAGGAGGTCCAGCTCGACTCCACGACCATCAAGGCGCACCCGGTGGCCTCGACGGGGCGGCGGTTGCCCCGGGAAAAAAGAGGACGCGGACGAGCGGCGGTGCCTCGGGCGGAGTCGCGGGGGGCTGACGACCAAGCTCCACGCGCTGGTGGATCGCCGGGGCCAGTTGGTCCGGCTCGTGGTGACGGCGGGCCAGTGCGGGGACGCCCCTCAGGCCGAGCCCCTGCTGGCCGGGCTGACGCCCGGCACCGTCGGCCACGTGCTGGCCGATGCCGCGTACGATAGCGCGGCGATCCGCACCCGGGTCCGGCGACTGAGGGCGAGAGCGTGCATCCGGCCGAACCCGACCCGGAAGCGGAAGACGCGGTACAGCCGGAGCCGGTACAGGAACCGGAACGTCATCGAGCGGTTCTTCGGCGGGCTCAAGCGGTACCGCCGCGTGGCCACGAGGTACGAGAAGAAACCCGTCAACTTCGCCGGCTTCGTCTGGCTCGCCGCCCTGATAAACCAGGACTTCTGAATGTCCGTGCTCCCTAGCCCGGGGCAGTGCTCGGGAGGGAGCCCGCGTCACCGTCGTGCGGCACGATTATGCCGCCGGGGCGGACGGTGCGGACGAGTGGGGCGCGAGACGCCCGTCCACCAGCAATGCGGTCCGACGCTCTGTGGCCCCGCGTCGCCGCGTGCCGACCAACGATGGTGGCAGTTGGTTATCGGTGTACAGGGGGTCACGGACATGGGGTTCTTCAACGGGCGGGTCACGTTCCTCCGGTTCGCGGTCGGCGGGGACGCGCCCCCCATGTTCGGCGACGAGCACCTGGACCAACTCCGGGACCACGTCGCCGGGCGGCAGACGCTGGAAACGGCGGACGGGATCGAGGCCGGGTGGTCGGGCGGCACGTCCGTCCTCGACACGGCCTTCGACCTGGCCAAGAACGTGATCAACGACGCCCTGCACTTCGAGTTCCGGGTCGACACGGACCGGCTCCCCGGCGACCTGCTCAAGGCGTACTACGAGGCCGACCTGGCCGCCCTCTCCAAGGACAACAAGAGTGGGTTCGCGTCGGCCAAGCAGAAGCGGGAGGCCAAGGCGTCGGCCCACGACCGGCTCAAGGCCGAAGCGAAGGACGGGCGGTTCCGGCGGCGGAAGTGCACCCCGGTGCTCTGGGACCGGGCCGCCAACGAGGTCCTCTTCGGGGCCACGTCGACGGCACAGGTGGATCAGTTCACGGATCTGTTCAAGCGGACCTTCGACCGCCCCCTGGAGTTACTCACCGCCGGCCGCCAGGCCGAGCGGACGGCAACCACACTGAAGCTGGCCGCCCCCGAGGACGACGTCTCATCGTTCGTGCCGGGCAGCGGCGGCGAGGTGGCGTGGGTGACGGGCGGCGGGGCGGCCGACTTCCTGGGCAACGAGTACCTGCTGTGGCTGTGGTTCCTCAGTGACCTGGGCACGGACACGGTGGCACTCAGCGACGGCAGCGAGGCGACGCTGATGCCGGCCCGGACCCTGTCGCTGGACTGCCCCCGCGGGGTGACCGGCAGCGGCACGCTCGCCAGCGAGGGGCCGACCCGGCTGCCCGAGGCCCGGCGGGCGGTGCAGGCCGGGAAGCTGCCCCGGAAGATGGGGCTGACCCTGGTGCGCCACGGCGAGCAGTACGACCTGACCCTGCACGCCGAGACGCTGGCGGTCGGGTCCGCGAAGCTGCCGCCCCTGCCCGATGAGGTGACCGAGGCCCGGGCCAAGCTGGACGAGCGGGCGAGCCAGGTGCGGGAGTTGGTCGAGACGGTGGACCTGCTGTACGCCCAGTTCCTGGCGGTGCGGCTGTCGCCCAAGTGGGCGGGCGAGTTGGCCCGCATCCAGGGGTGGCTGGCCCGCGGCGAGCAGCGGGCAGCGTGACGGTGCGGTGGGGTGAAAGGGGCGTCGTGCGCGTGCCGGGCGGAACCCCACCACTGCAATCACGTCGCGGTAAGTGCAACGACCCCGCCGGTCGGCCGGCGGGGTCGGTCCGTTCCGCCCACGGCGGCTCACCTCACCACCGCTTCTTGCCCTTCACCCGCATGGCGATGGCCACCTTCCGTACCGCCTTCCGCGCGGACGGCGTCAGGGGCCGCGGCGGCGGGGGCGGCGTCGGACGGAGTTGAGCGGCCACGTACTCCCCGGCCGCGGCCACGGCGTCGGCCACCCCCTCGATTGCTCGGCCCAGCGTGCTCATCGGTCGCTCCTCGGTTGCGGACTCGGCCCACTCAACCCGAGGCACTTTCCATGCCGGGCTGGCGGAACCACCGGCCGATCCGCTGCCGCGGCAGACTCGTCTTCGGCGGTGCGTCGACCCACCGGCAGTTATTCGCCGCGGTCGTCCGCGGTTCCACCTCCGGGGTGAACCATGCCGCCGACCGACTGGCCGCCGTGGCTCGTGATGTGGGTGCTCGCCGCGTCGATCTTCGCAGCGTGCAAGTGGTTGACGTGGCGGGCGACGCCCGCACCGGGAACGCCCACGCGGCGTCACGCCGCGTACCTGTTGGCGTGGCCGGGGCTGGACGCGGGGGCGTTCCTCGACCCGTGGTCCCTGCCCCGTTCTCGACGGCCGACACGCGGCGAGTGGGTGCTCGCCGCCGGCAAGTTCGCCCTCGGCGTCGCCCTCGTGTGGGGGGCCGTGCCGCTCGTCCCGCCGGACCGCCCCCTACTCCGCGGCTGGGTCGGGATGGCGGGCCTGGTGTTCCTGCTCCACTTCGGCACGTTCCGTCGGCCCGGCGTTCGGCCTGTTCCACCCGCCGTTCGTCATCGGCGTGGTCCTGCCGTTCCTCGACGCGATCGGGGCCGCCTGAAGGGGGAAGTAAGATGGACGTCTCGCTTGCCGACGCGATCCGCCTCGCCGGGGCCGGGCAGTTGTGCGTGCTGGTGGCGTCGGCCCTGGTGCCGCTGCGGCTGAACTGGAAACGCGACTTGGCCTCGCTCCCGGTGCTGCACCGGCAGATGTACTGGACGTACGGCGGGTACGTCGTCCTCGGCATCGTCGCCCTCGGCGTGACCAGCCTGGCGTGCGCCGACGAACTGGCGGCGGGGTCGCGGCTGGCCCGGTGCGTGTGCGGGTACGGGGCGGTGTTCTGGGGCGTGCGGCTGGCCCTCCAGGCGGTGTTCGACGTGAGGCCGCACCTGACCGCCCGGTGGCTCGCGGCCGGCTACCACGGCCTCACGGTCCTGTTCCTGTCGTTCACGGCGGTGTACGCGTACGCGACGATGCGGTAAGGGGCCACAACACGAGCCAGTCGACGCCGAAGACGGGCCGGCACCGGACAAGGGTGCCGACTGCGGCCCTCCGCGAACCTGGTCCGCGAAGGGCTCACGGCACCGCCGGTCCCCGGACGAGTGCGGTGCTGGAACCGCCCTCCGCGGGACGCACGACAGACCATTTGCTCGGGCGACGCGACGTCGCCCCGGTGCAGAGCACCGGGCGAAACGGCCGAAGGCACAGCTGAGAGTTAAGACGGACTACCCGATGTCACGCTCGTTGCGTTGCGGAGTGTGCGGGATGTAGCCGCGCATAGTACGGGCGAACCGATGAAGACGGTTGGGGCAATTGAAGACCCCGCTGTCCCCCAACAGTGTTAGCCGGGAATCACCCCGGACGGAAGAGCGGGGTCCGACCCGAATGCTCCTCTACTTCTCATCATCGGGCCGCGGGGTCTCAGCCTCGACGAAGTACCCCATCACCGACTCACAGCAGCGGGGCCAACCTCTGCGGGTGTAGGCCAAAAGATCGCAACTGCTGCACGATTTTAGCCTTCCGCACGCTCGACACACGAGCAATTTGCGGCCGACTGATTCTTTGCCAGATTGTTTAACTTCAGCCATTTGCCCATCCCCGCGGGGAGACATCCATGTCAGGACAGTGTGGCAAATGCCGAGCAAGTTTCGTTCCAAAATCTTACCGCGGCACGCCGTTGGGGCGGTCGGCTGCAGCATGACCGGTGGCGAGGTGCCTGAACGTCCCCTTCGACCCGAGCGAGATGGGGTGAGGTTTCAAGAACGTGGCTGAACAGCCCGAGATAGGGGATGAATCCAACGCAACAGCTCCTGTGGTGCAGGCCAAGCTCACACTCGGCGGGGAGTCTTTACCCGACGGCTCCTCCGGCCGGCTCACGGCCCGTACGACACGTAGAACGTCCCGCCCGCCCCAGAGGTGCCGACCGTGGACACGAAGACGCAATAGAGGCTGTTGGCCCTGTGGCTCGCCCTGGTCCTTGCGCTCGTCACGTGGGCGGTTAGGAAGGCGGAGAGCGGCACCCGGCGTTCCGCGCGACGGCGGCGGATCAACCGCGGGCGGTGCGTACCTCGGCTTCGGTCCGGGGTCGAGGTTACCATCCGGGTTGCGGGCAATGGAAAGTTTCACCGGGCGCCCGTGAGGGACGCGAGTCCCCTTGCGGTGCGCGGCCGCTTCGCCGACGGTCACCGGTTGCCTCGAACGAGGTCGGCGAGTTCACGCGGGGACGGGGTCCGCCACGCGGCGTGTAGAGGTACCGGGCGGCCAGCCGCCAGGGCCGGCGTGCCCACCACGCCCGCGGCAAGCGGGGGCAGCGGCAAGGGCCCCGGGGCCCCACCCACGCGTCCGCCGGGTGTGACGACAAAGGTTCCGGCGGGGGCAGAGACGATCACGTGCGGGTTCGGGTCACTTCGGCGGAGCTTCTCGTCGAGGGCGTACCCCGAGTACCGTAGCGCCCGCAGCTCGTTGGGACTGAGCGGCCACACCGGGACCACCGGGCTCGGGGGCGGCAAGAAGTCGCGGACCGGGACCGCGGGCACGGCACCGACGCGCGCCCCCGCCGGCTCGCGGTCGAGCACCCGGACCCACTCGCGGACGTGCGCCACGGTCAGCGCCGGCTCGCTCGCCCGGAGGACCGCCACGACCCCGGCGAAGTACGCCGCCACGTTCGACGCGCCCGCGGTCTCCTCGCCGTTACTGAACCGCACCGACGAGTCCGGGACGACCACGTCCGGCTTCACCCGCCCGTCCGCCGTCGGGCCGACCGCTGACGTTGGTGCCTCGTCGCCGACCGTCAGCACGCCCGCGTGGTCCGCCGGCGGGTAGACCTCACTGCCCCGCGGGGCGTCCACGAACTCGACCGACGGGACCGACCGGCCGGTGACCGGGTCGGGCACCGGCGGCCGGCCGGCGGTGAGCAGGAGCCGGAGGCGGTCCCGCGGGCCGAAGTTCGGGGTGTTCGCGCGGACGCGGACCCGGTACTCCTCGCCGGCCCCGGTCGCCGCCAGGCCGGTCAGGGAGAGCCGCTCGCGCGGGTTCTTCGTCTCCCCCCCGGCGGCCGCCCTCCCGGCCCCCACCTGCACGAGCTTGCTCTCGCCTACGACCCGCCCCCGCGAGTCCTCGACGACGAGGTCCAGGTCCTTGTCCGTGCCCGCGTCCTCGGCGTCGCGGTAGTCGTTCCAGGTGAGCAGGACCGTGGCCGAGTTCTCGTCCAACCGGTTGCGGAACCGCAGCGCCGTCGCCCCGGCCGCCCCGAACCGGAGGAAGCCGTCCGGGCCAACGTCCACCGGGCCGTTGTACACGGCCCCGCCCGTGTTCCCCGCGGCGTTCACCCAGATGACGCCGGCCGCAACGGCTTCGTCCACGGCGGCGTTGATCGGCCCCCGCCCGTCGTAGTTCCCCGCCCCCTCGAACGTCCCGCCAAAGAGGACCACGTCCACCTTCAACTCGATCGCCATCCGGACCGCCCGGCGGAACATCGTCGGCCCGTTCGCGTTCATCAGGTAGAACTGGGGGCCGTCCGGTGAGCCGCCGGTCGTCGCCCAGACGAGCTGCGCCAGAAGCCGGCCGTGCGCGTCGCCGGGGTTGAAGGGCTTGGTGAACCCCGGGTCGCCCAGGCCGAACTTGTTGACGAAGTCCGCGCCGTAGTGCTCGATCACGACCGCGGTGGCGGGCAGGTACGGCCGCTTCCCGTCCACCCCGTCGAACCCGGAGTCGAGGACCGCGACCTTGACGCCCTTGATCCCCGGCACGGCGGCGTAGCTCGGCAGGAGCCCGAGTCGGCGGCGCGCGTCGTCCGGGTTCAGGACCCGTGCGGCGGCCGACTGCAACTGCGGCTGCTGCGGTTGCGGCGGCGGCAGTTGCGGCAGCGGCGGCTGTGAAGCGACTGGTCGGAACGGCGCGACGGCCGCGACGAGCAAGCCCGAGAGGAGGAGGTGGCGCATGGTGAGGGCTCAGAGAGGTGAGAAGTGGGACCCGGTGGGAGACGCCCACCGGGTCGGAAGTCATCGGCCCGACCGGGCGACCTACCACCCGCCGTACCAGCCGCGCCAGCCCCAGCCGCCCCACCCCCACGAGGCGTATGCGGGGTACGCGGGGTAGAACCCGCCGTACCAGCCCCGGTACGCGGCGAGGCCGGGGTAGCCCCAACCCCAGTAGCCCGGGTACCCGCCCCAGCCCCAACCCGTGGGGGCGCGGAACGAGTAGTAACCGCCCCACCCGCCGCGCCAATAGTGGGACTGGCTCGGGGACTCGTTGTCCATCTCGGCCCCGGCTACGAGGGCCGGGGCCGGCGTACCGTTCAGCACACTGACCCGGGCCGGTCCGGACTCGCGGTCCAGTTCGCCCGCTCCGGCCGTTCCCCCGAAGGTCATCGCGAGCAGGGCGCACATGACAAGTCGCAGCATCGGACCGTCCTCTTTTGGTGTCGGCCGCCCCGCCGTGTCCCCCGGACGACGGAAAGGTATCGATGCACTTATTATACCGCCGCACCCGCGCGGGCCGATCGCGTAGGCCGAACTCGGCCACTACCAAGGCAGAGGCCTTCCTGGTTTCGTACGCCGGGACGGCGGGCCGCCGGTGCCAGTCCACTTATCCGGCTTGGCTCGCGTCCGGTTGCGGTCCGGACCACCGGCCGGGCGGCGATCGCGGTGAGCAACTCGCCGGGCCGGTCGAGGTGGCGCGGGCCGGGCCGGCGTGAGCATCGGCGGCCGCGCGGCGGGGAATGACGCCGGTTACCGGTTGATCATCTTCTGGGCGGCCTCGGAGTACCGCTCGCCTTGCACGCTGGCTCCCGCTGCTGCGGCCCCGATCTCCCCGAGGTCGTCGGCGGATAGCTGGACGGCGGCCCCGAGGTTCTCCTCCAGTCGGTGCCGCTTCGTCGTCCCGGGGATCGGCACGATCCACGGCTTCTGCGCGAGTACCCACGCCAGTGCGAGCTGAGCGTTGGTCACCCCCTTCCGCGAAGCGACGCCCGCGATCACGTCCACCAGCGCCCGGTTCGCCTTCCGGTTCTCGGCCGAGAACCGCGGGACGGTGTTGCGGAAGTCGGTCGGATCGAAGGCCGTGCCCTCGTCGATCATGCCGGTCAGGAACCCCTTGCCCAGCGGGCTGAACGGGACGAACCCGATCCCCAGCTCTTCGAGCGCCGGCAGGATCTCCGCTTCCGGCTCCCGCCACCACAACGAGTACTCGCTCTGCAGCGCCGCCACCGGCTGAACCGCGTGCGCGCGGCGGATGACCTCGACGCCCGCTTCGGACAGGCCGAAGTGCTTGACCTTGCCCTGTTGGATCAGCTCCTTGACGGCCCCGGCCACGTCCTCGATCGGCACGTCCGGGTCCACCCGGTGCTGGTAGAGAAGATCGATCCGGTCGGTGCGGAGCCGCTCGAGCGATGCTTCCACCATCTCGCGGATGCGCTCCGGCCGGCTGTTCAGGACGCCGGGCTGTTGCTTCCCGTCCTTGTAGCTGAACCCGAACTTGGTGGCGATCACCACCCGGTCGCGGACGGGGGCGAGCGCCTCGCCGACGAGTTCCTCGTTCGTGAACGGGCCGTACACCTCGGCGGTGTCGAAGAACGTCACCCCCAGGTCGACGGCCGCCCGGATGAGGGCGACCCCGGCCTGCTTCTCGACCGCCGGGCCGAGGCCGAAGCTCAGGCCCATGCACCCAAGTCCGAGGGCCGACACCTCGAGGCCGCTGTTCCCGAGCTTACGCGTTTGCATCTCGTCCCTCCTGAGAAGTTAACGGGCGAGCCGCGTCGTACCGGATCCAAAGGGTTTCGCCCCGCCGCTCGACCGACTTGAGCCGGAGCGGGAACAGTGCCTGACCCGCGAGCCCGTCGAACACCGCCGGGGCCCTTGTCCGGCCGTCGGTCGGCGCCATCAGGTGGCAGATCACGTGCGGTCCGCTCGCCGTGTCGTGCTCCTTCATTCCGTCTTGAGCGACGCCATGTCGATCGAGAAGCGGTACTTCACGTCGCCCCGGAGCATCCGCTCGTACGCCTCGTTCACCATCTGGATGGGGATCACCTCGACGTCGGAGGTGATGTTGTGCGCGCCGCAGAAGTCGAGCATCTCCTGGGTCTGAGCGATCCCGCCGATCATCGACCCGCCGAGCGTCTTGTTCCCCATGAACAGGGCGAACGCCGACACCGGCAGCGGCTTCTCCGGGGCACCGACCAGGGTCAGGTTGCCGCCGACGCGGACGAGGTTCAGGTAGGCGTTGACGTCGTGCTCGGCCGACACGCAGTCGAGGATCATGTCGAACGTGCCGGCGTGCCGCTTCATCTCGTCCGCGTTCTTCGAGACGACGACCTCGTCGGCCCCGAGGCGCCTGGCGTCCTCGGCCTTGCCCGGCGACGTGGTGAACACGGCCACGTGCGCCCCCAGGCGTGCGCGAGCTTGACCCCCATGTGGCCCAGCCCGCCGAGGCCGACGACCCCGACCCTCTTCCCCGGGCCGACGCCGTTGCGCCTCAGCGGCGAGTAGGTGGTGATGCCCGCGCACAGCAGCGGGGCCGCCCCGGCGAGGTCGAGGTTGGCGGGGATGCGGAGGACCATGTCCTCCTCGACCACGACCGAGTCCGAGTACCCGCCGTAGGTGACCGGGGCCGTCCCGTGTTTGTCGGGCGAGTTGTAGGTGAAGGTGGCGTTGGGGCAGAACTGCTCCAGCCCGCTCCGGCAGTTCGGGCAGGTGTGGTCGGACCCGACCAGACAGCCGACCCCGACCACGTCGCCGGCCTTGAACCTGGTGACGCCCGCGCCGGCCGCGGTCACCCGGCCGACGATCTCGTGGCCCGGCACGCACGGGTAGGCGGTCGGCATCACGCTGTGCCACTCGTCGCGAGCCGTGTGGAGGTCGGAGTGGCAGATGCCACAGAACAGGATCTCGATCCGCACGTCCCGGGCGGTCACGTCCCGGCGGGGGACGGTGGTCCCGGCGAGGGCGGCGGTCGGGCTGGTGCAGGCGTAAGCTCTGGCGGTATACATTCGTTGGTGCTCCTGGTGGTGTCGGACCGGTAAGCCCTTTCCGCCCAATCTGCGGCGCGACCTTCTCCCCCGCCGCGAGTCGGCGGACTCGCGGCGAACCCCGCTGTCACTGGATCGTCTGGCCGCCGTCAACGACCATCGCGTGGCCGACCATGAAGGCGGCCGCGTCCGAGCACAGGAAGACGACGGCCGCGGCGACCTCCTCGGGCGTGCCCATCCGCCCGACCGGCTCCTCCGCGATCACCTTCGCCCGCCCCTCGTCCGTGCCCCCGGTGAAGCGGCCCATCATCGGCGTGTCGATGTACCCGGGGCAGACGGCGTTGATTCGGAGGTTCCGCGCCGCGTAGTCGAGGGCCGCCGCACGGGTCAGGCCAATCACCCCGTGCTTGGCGGCGGTGTACGCGGGGCTGCCCTTGATGCCGATCACCCCGGCCCCGGACGACGTGTTCACGATCGCCCCGCCTCCTTGCTCGAGGATCAGCGGGATCTCGTGCTTCATGCACAGGAACACGCCGCGGAGGTCGACGTCGATGATCCGGTCCCATTCCGCCTCGTCGTAGTCCGCGGTCGGGGCGGGCCTCTTGGGCTCGATGCCGGCGTTGTTGAACGCGAAGTCCAGTCGCCCGAACGCCTCGACCGTCTCCGCGAGAGCCGCCCTCACGTCCCCGGCCCGCGTCACGTCGCACCGAACGGCGAGTGCGCGCCCGCCTTGCCCTTCGATCAGGCGGACCGTCTCCCGGGTGCCCTCCTCGGACACGTCGGCCGCTACCACGCTCGCACCCTCGCAGGCGAACGCCAGCGCCGCCGCGCGACCGATGCCGTTCGCGGCCCCCGTCACGAACGCCACCTTCCCCGCGAAGCCCCTCGTCTCGCTCATCGCCTGCTCCTGTGCTTGCTCGCCGTCTCGCGGCGCGCGTGAACGTTCGCCCGATTCGCGCCGGCCGCGTCCGGCGACCTCGGCCAGCGGCGATGCGACGGGTCATTGACCGTACTGCTCGTCGCTGACCTTCTCCAGCCACTCGACCACCTTGCCGTCGAGCTGCTCCTGGATGGCGATGTGCGTCATCGCCGTGGTCGGGGCCGCCCCGTGCCAGTGCTTCTCGCCCGGCGGGAACCACACCACGTCGCCGGGCCGGAGCCCCTCGACCGGGCCGCCCAGTCGCTGCGCCCGACCGACGCCGGAGACGACGATGAGCGTCTGCCCGAGCGGGTGGGTGTGCCACGCCGTTCGCGCCCCCGGCTCGAACGTGACACTGGCCCCCGCCGCCCGGGCCGGGTCACGAACCGAGAACAGCGGGTCGATGCGGACCGTGCCGGTGAACCAGTCGGCCGGCCCCTTGGCGGACGGCTGCGACCCCGCTCGCGTGATTTCCATGTGCGACTCCTCGTGTTTGGCCCGGGGCACGTCCGCCCGGGAGCAGGCAGACACCGGAAGGGTGATGGCGGCCGCCCCGACGGACCTCAAAAACGCACGGCGGGGCAAGCGTGCCGGATTGACATCGGCCGGCTCCGGCCCCCTCACACAACTGCCCATAATCCTGACCTCGCTTCCAGCCGTCGGAAGACGACCTCGTTTCCCCGGTGAATCCCGTCTGTCATTCCAACTCAAACTTCACGGTCGCACGTCCCGTGCCGACTGCGGCGGCGAGGCCCGCCGGGTCGTCGACCCGCCCGAGCCGCTTGTAGCTGTAGGACGTCGGAAACGTCTCGTAGAAGAGCACCAGGGTGCCGGCCTGCCAGAGCATGAGGTCGCCGGCCCGGATCGTCCCGGGGTTCGCAGCGGCGGTCGGGAGTGGGGCCGGCAGGCGGTACAACTTCTCGTTGCCGTTCAACTCGCTCATGTCCAGCGTGAGCGGGAGCATGGCTTTCAGCTCGGCCGCGGCCGGGTTGTCCTCGAGCGTGGCCGCAAACGTGTTCATTCCGATTGTCACTTTCATTTTCTCGCCCACGGGTTGATTGCCCGGCTGCACGAGGGCCGCGGGAGACGTGGAGGCGGCGGCGCTCCAAATGGGCTGACTCGTCTCGCAGGAGGTCAGCCCGATCAGAATGCCCGCCGCGAAGGGAGCGGCACCTCGTGATTTCGCCATGACTCTTCCGTCCTCTCGCTGTCTCACTTCAGGCGGTCGGTGAAAAAGGCCGCCAGCTTGTCGAAGGGGATCAGGGTCACCCGGTCGTACAGGTCGACGTGGCCCGCCCCCTTGACCAGCAGCAGTTCCTTGGGCTCGGCGGCCCGCTGGTACGCGTCCTCGCTGAACTCCTTCGAGTGCGCCCGGTCGCCGGTGACGAACAAGAGCGGCCGCGGGGAGATCGTCTCGATGTCGTTGAACGGGTAGAAGTTCATGAACTTCACGTTGCTCGACAGCGTCGGGTGCGTGGTCAGCTCCGGCGACGAGCCCTTCGGGGTGAACTCGCCCCGCGGGGTGCGGTAGAAGTCGAAGAACTCGCGCTGGATCGGGTGCGTGTCCGCGGTCAGTTCGTGTACGGTCCCACTGGTGTACTTGGTCTTCCCGCCCTCGAACTCGGCGTACCGCTGCTCGGCCGCCTCCGCGATGATCTGCTTCCGCTGCTCGAGGGTCAGAGACTTGTTGAGCGCGTGCCGGCTGGCGGCCCCCATGTCGTACATGCTGACCGTCGCGACCGCCCGGATGCGCGGGTCGATCTTGGCCGCGCTGATCACGAAGCTCCCGCTCCCGCAGATGCCGATGGCGCCGATCCGCTTGCGGTCGACGAACGGCCGCGTGCCCAGGTAGTCCACCGCGGCGCTGAAGGTCTCGGCGTACACCTCCGGGGCGACGGCGTTCCGCGGCTGGCCCTCGCTCTCGCCCCAGAAGGACAGGTCGACGGACAGGGCGGCGAACCCGTGCTCGGCCATCTTCGTGGCGTACAGGTCCGCGCCCTGCTCCTTGACCGCGCCCATCGGGTGCCCGACCACGACCGCGGGGAGCTTGGCGTCCCGATTCGCGCCCCTGGGCCGGAACAGGTTCCCGGCGACGGTCATCCGGTACTGGTTCTTGAACGTGACCTTCTGCACGGTCACCGTGTCGCTCGTGTAGAAGTTGTCCGCTCCGGTCGTCACCTCGGGGGCTCCTTTTGGAGGTCATGCCGGCGGGGCGGCAGTTGCGTCCGTGAGCGGCACCGCACAGGCCCACAGCGCCGCGGCGACGCCCAGCGGAATGGCGAGCTTCGTTGCGGTCTTCATCTCGCACCTTTCAAGGAGTGTGGTGGTCCGATCGCCCCGACCGTCTCAGGGATCGGGGCGGTTGGTCGACAAACGAATCGTAAGCGCCGGCTTCGTTGAAGCGGTATCCTGATCCCCCCGGACTTTAGCCTGATCCTCCGCGACTTCACCGGAGTCGGTGCCCCCACGCGTGTGGGGCGGGTAAACTGGAGTGGGGAGAGAAACGAGCGGGAGTGCCGACGTGGCGAGGAAAGATCTGACGACGCTTGCCGCAGCCGTCGAGCGGCACACCGGGGCCGACGGCGATTACGAGACGGCCGTGCCGGGCCTGTGGCTGTACCGATCCTCCACGCCCTCGGAGGAACACGCCGTCGTGTACGTGCCGTCCCTGTGCGTCGTGATGCAAGGGGCGAAGGAGGTGGTCGTCGGGGGCCAGGTGTACCGCTACGACCCGGCCCAGTCGCTCCTCGTCTCGGTCGACATGCCCGCCCTCACTCACGTGGCCGACGCCACCCCGGACCGCCCGTGCCTGGCCGTCCGCGTCCCGGTCGACCCGGCCGTGGTGGGTGAGTTGCTCGCCGACGGTACGGCGCACCCGCCCGGGCCACCGACCCGGGGCATCGGGGTCATCAACCTCGAGTCGCCGCTCCTCGACGCGGTCGGCCGCCTTCTGGGCCTGCTCGACGCCCCTCACGAGATTCCGGCACTCGCCCCGCTCGTGCTCCGGGAGATCACCTTCCGGCTGCTCACCGGCCCGGAGGGGGCGCGGCTCCGGCAAATCGCCTCCGCCGGTGCCCCGGCCCAGCGGATCGCACGGGCCATCCGGTGGCTGCGGGACCACTTCGCCGAGCCGCTACGGGTCGAGGCGCTGGCGCAGCAGGTCGGGATGAGCCCGTCCGCGCTTCACCTCCACTTCAAGAGCGTGACGGCCCTGAGCCCGCTCCAGTACCAGAAGCGGCTGAAGCTCCAGGAGGCCCGGCGGTTGATGCTTGCGGAGGGACTGGATGCGGGCGAGGCGGCGTTCCGGGTCGGGTACGAGAGCCCGTCCCAGTTCGGTCGCGAGTACCTGCGGATGTTCGGAGCCTCGCCGCGGCGGGACGTCGCCGCGCTGAAGGCCGGGGCGCACGCGACGAGGTAAACGGACGATTGTTCCGGCCGCTCGCGATCCCTCAGCACTTCCGCCCACCGAACGCCGGATCGACCTCACACGCGTCGCCCGCACCGGCGGCCACCGCCTGCTCGATCGCCGCCCGGAACATCTCCGGCGGCTGCGCGCCGGACAGGGCGACCGTGCCGTTGATGACGAAGAACGGCACCCCGGAAATGCGATCGCATGAAGGTCGTGTCACTGAGCGTCGGCGGGCCGCGGGAGGTCGCGTGGAGGGGTGAGGCCGTGCTCACCTCCATCTTCAAGGCCCCGACCGATCGCCGGCTGCGGGTCACGACGCTCAAGATCGAGGGCGACCAGCAGTCCGACCTGACGGTCCACGGCGGGCCGGGGAAGGCGGTCTACGCCTACCCGTCCGAGCACCGCGCGATGTGGCAGCGGGAGTTGCCCGACGCGGACCTGTCGGGCGCGGCGTTCGGCGAGAACCTGGCCACCGAGGGGCTGACGGAGGGCGTGCGGATCGGCGACCGGTACCGGATCGGGACGGCCGAGTTCGTCGTCACCCAGCCGCGGATGCCGTGTTACAAACTCGGGATCAAGTTCGGGCGAACGGACGTGCTCCGGCGGATGCTCCGGACCGGGCGGACCGGGTTCTACTTCTCGGTGGCTCGGTGGCGACCGAGGGCGAAATCGGGGCGGGCGACGCCATCGAACTGGTGCGGCGGTCGGAGGGCGACCTGACCGTCGCCGACGTGATCCGTCTGTTCACGGTGGAGGCGCGGAACCGGGACCTGCTCCGCCGCGCGCTCCGGTCGCCGGTGCTGCCACAGCACTGGAAGGACTACTTCGGGGAACGGCTGCGATAGCCCGGACCCTCACCTCCCGGCCAGCCACGCCCACAACAACGCGCCGCCGGTCCCGGCCACGGCGAGCCCGAGGATCGTCGCGCAACCGCCCCCCGGCCAGTCGCCCGGCGCGAGCACGACGCGGCCCGGGTCGAGCGGGTCGTAGTACGCCGTCACCTCCTTGCCCGAGCTCACTTCGCCCCCGTCGAGCCGGCCGACCACGGCATCGGCGCGGGCGACTTTCCCCGCGACGCGGAACTCCAGGGTCGGGTAGTGGAAGTCGACGCCGCCCGCGTCGTTCGTGGACTCGGTGCGGACGGACACGACGCGGGCCGTGACCCGGACGGCCCGACGGACCAGCGCCCGCTTCTGCCGCCGCCGCTCCGCCCCGCCGGCGATGGCGAGCAGGCCGCCGCTCAGGAAGAACAGCCCGAACCCCAGCCGGTGGTCGATCACGACGCCTCCGCGATTGTGGCCGAGGTCGGTGTGGGAGAAAACTGCCCCGGCCGCCCGACAGCGAACACGGGCCGTCAGGTCGTCGGTAGCGACCGCTGTTTTGATCCGCGAGGCGGTCCACCGTCCCGTTCGCAGGTCAGGCCCGCGGCGGGCGCTGCCGCGTCAGCAGAACGGTCGCCCGTGAGAACGGGGTTCGCTGCGCGATCTCCAGCCCCGCGGGGGTCGCGCGGGTCTCCTGTTCCATCGTCGTACCGAAGCACGGGATTCGGTACGCGGCGCCGTCGCGGTCCGGTGCGACCGCGCCCTCGGCGACCCAGGAGTGCGGCCGGAGGAAGGGGAAGAAGGCCTCCCGCCCCTCGACCCGGAAGCTGTGCCCGTCGTCGGCCAGGAAGACCGTCTCCGCGCTCCGGTAGACGGGCGCCCACAGGTTCGTCACCCGGGTCGTGTGCAGCACCTCGTTGAGGTGCCCGCGGCTGGCGTAATCCACGGTGGTGGTGAGGACCAGCGCCGACAGGCGGGACGCCAGGGCCAACGATCTCAAGGACCACTTGTCCGCCAGGGCGAGCGCGCTCGCCCGGAGCCCGCGCGGGTCGGTCACCTCGAACCGGATCTTCCCCCGCCAGCGCCCTTCCTTGGTCCGGAAGTAGTGGTGGTGCGGGGCGTCGGGAACCATGGCTTTCCTCGTCGTTGATCTGCGAACGCTCGCGATTCATGGTTTTATGCCCTCTCCGACCCGCGGGCGGGAAACCCCACCGGTAAGGTTGCAATATGCAACCAAGATGCCGGCACCCTGGCTCAGTTGCGAACTGCAACTCGAACCAACAGGAGACGACCACGCACGACAGCGTTCGTTCCGACGCGAAGTCCCGCACCGCCCGCCGCACCATCCTCGCCGCCTCGGCGGCCGCGGTCGAGGAACCTCTGCGGAAGCGGCTCCGGATTCATCCGGGTGAGCGCGACCCGCGTCCCCCACTTCGTGGCGGTGAGTTGCGACAATTCGCCGGGGACCGGGGTCCGCCCGATCCGGGCGGACCCGCGCCACCTGTGCCCCTCCAGCACGCCGCAGTTGATCAGGGTCGGGCGGGCTCCTGACCCGATCCGGGTGGTCCAGCGCCCACGTCAGGCCCACGGCCCGCCGGAGTCGTGCACCACGAGGTGGCCGTTGCCGACCGAAGGGTGGTCCGGCAGATGCCCGAGGTACGTCGCGTACACGGGTTGCCGTCCCACACGGAACACCGAACCCCATCGACGACGTGATCCTTCGGTTCCAGCACGGCACGACACCGCCCCCCGCCCTCGTGGCGGCTCCGACCACCCGGTCGGGTGCGGTGCACCTCAGGCCAGGATCGGCTTCACCACCTCGCCGGCGACGTCGGTCAGGCGGTAGTCGCGGCCGGCGTGGCGGTACGTCAGCCGCTCGTGGTCGATACCCAGCAGGTGCAGGATCGTGGCGTGCAGGTCGTGCGTGTGGACCTTGCCCTCGGCCGCCAGGATGCCGTACTCGTCCGACGTCCCGTGGGCGACGCCGCCCTTCGCCCCGCCGCCGGCGAGCCACGACGTGAAGCACAGGTTGTGGTGCTCGCGGCCCGCGTGCCCGGCCTGCTGGTGGAACGGCGTCCGCCCGAACTCCGTCGTCCAGACGACGAGCGTGCGGTCGAGCATCCCGCGCCGCTTGAGGTCGGCCAGCAGCCCGGCGATCGGCCGGTCGATGGCCTTCGCCAGCCGCTCGTGGTCGGCCATGTTCCCGTGCGAGTCCCAGTTGTTGCTCGACCCCACGTCGATGAGTTCGAGGAACCGCACCCCGCGCTCGGCCAACCGGCGGGCGACGAGGCACTGCCAGCCGAAGCCGGTTGTGGCCCCGCGATCCACCCCGTAGAGTTTGAGCGTCTCGTCGGTCTCCTTCGTCAGGTCGAACGCCTCCGGAGCCTCGCGCTGCATCCCGAACGCCGTCTCGAACGACCGGATTCGCGCGTCCAGCGCCCGGTCGGCGGCCCGCTCGTCGAGGTGCTTGCGGTTGAGCTTCCCGAGCAGTTCCAGTTCCATTTGCTGGAGCTCGGGGCCGGGCACGCGGGGCAGCACGTTCGGCAGCGGATCCTTCCCGGGCACGACGTGGGTGCCCTGGTGGCACCCCGGGAGGAAGTCGCTGCCCCACGTCTGGGCACCCGCGTACGGGGCGGCCGGGGCGAGCACCATGAACGACGGCAGGTTCTTGTTCACCGTCCCGAGGCCGTAGCTGGCCCACGCCCCGATGCTCGGCCGGGCGAACTGCGGGCTGCCGGCGTGGGCGGCGAGCGTGGCCTTGTCGTGCCCGTCGCTGTCGCAGTGCATCGCGTTCAGCAGGCACACGTCGTCGATCACGCCGCCGAGGCTCGGGAACAGGTCGCTGACCATCAGCCCGCTCTTGCCGTACGGCTTGAACGCCCACCGGGGCTTGATCAGGAATCGTTCGAACTTCCCGGGCTTGTTCAGCCACCGGGACGCGGTCACCGACTTGCCGTGGTCGGCGATGAGCTTCGGCTTGTGGTCGAACGTATCGACGTGCGACACGCCGCCGGTCGAGAAGATGAAGATGACGCGATCGGCCTTCGCGGGGAAGTGACCCTTCCGTGCGGCCAGCGGGTCGGCCGGGTTCGCTTCGGCGGCCTGCGCCTCGGCCAGCAGGCCGGCGAGCGCGACGGCCCCGAACCCGCCCGAGGCTCGGTGCAGGAACTCACGGCGAGAAGAACGCATGGTTCAAAACCTCATTATTCGCAGCTCGTGGCGAAGGTTCAATCCACAAACAGGAACGCATTCGCGGTCAGCAGCACGCGCCCGAGTGCCGACCACGCGGCGACCGCTTGCTGGTCCGGCTTCAGCCCGCGCTCGGCGGCCTTCGCACGGTAAGCCTTCAGGAACGCCAGGGCGTCGGCCACGGCGGCATCGTCCGGGACGCGGCCGTGCGTCGTCTCGAAGGCCAACCGGATGCGGGCCGCGTCGTCGCCCGGCGCGGCGAGCAACCGGCGAGCGAACGCCTCGGCTTGCGTGTGCACGAACGGCGCGTTCATCAGGTACAGCGCCTGCGTCGGGGTCGTGGTGGGGAGCCGCTCGCCGACGCTCAGGTTCGGGTCGGCGGCGTCGAACAGTGCCAGGAACGGGTGCCGCCGGTTCCGCTGCACCATCAGGTAGACGCTGCGGTGGTCGGAGTCGTACACGGCGTGGAACGGCGCGTGGATCGTGAACCCCCAGGTGTTCACGTCCGGGAACGGGTGCCCGGCGGGCGTGTCGCGGTTCAGCCGGCCGCTCGCGGCCAGCATCGCGTCGCGGATCGACTCGGCGTCGAGGCCGCGGCGGGGGAACCGGCTCAACAACTTATTCTCCGGGTCGGCCTTCGCGGCCGAGGGGTCGTCGGCACCGGCCAGTTGATACACGCGCGACCTCAGGATCAGCCGGTGCAGTTCCTTCACCGACCAGCCCGACTTCACGAACCGGGTCGCGAGCGCGTCGAGCAACTCGGGGTGCGTCGGCAACTCCCCGCGCGTCCCGAAGTCGCTCGACGTGGCGACCAGCCCGCGGCCGAAGTGCCCCTGCCAGACGCGGTTCACGAACACGCGGGCGGTCAGCGGGTTCGTCGGCCGGGTGACCCAGTCGGCGAGTTCGAGCCGGCCGCTGCCCTTGGCGTCCCTGGGGAGCGGGTCGCCGCCGAGGATCCCGACGAACCGCCGCGGCACCTCCGGCCCGGGGCGCTCGGGTTCCCCCCGCAACTGCACCCGGGCGTTGCCGGGCACTCCCTCGCTCACGCCGTACGCCATCGGGTACGGCTCGGCCGAGGCCGCCGCTGCGCGGAGCTTCGTTGCTTCCGCCAGTGCGGCGTCGATCTTGGCGAGCCGCTCCTTCAGGTCCGCCGGTGCGGCGACCGGCTTCACGGGCTCGCCGCCCGGCGCGGGCAGCAGGGCGGCTTGCAGTGCGACGTTGTCGAGGTCGCGCGCGGGGGCGGCCCCCGCGACGTGCCCGATGGCGTCGCAGATGAACGTGTCGATCACGCCGTCCCAGGCCGGGCCGACGCCCTTGTCCGCGAACGCCGTGAGGTCGCCCGGCTTGCCGACCACGCCGGAGTACGTCTTCTTGCCCGGGTCGATGGCGAGTTGCAGCGTGTACCACGTCCCCGGTTCGAGCTTGCGGACCACCTCCCACTTCGCGCCGCTCCTGACGGCGAACTCCGTGGCCGTGACGCTGCACTCGACCGCGAGCGACGCGATCACCCCGCGGCCGACGTAGAACCGGTACGCGCCCGTCTTGTCGGTCGGGGCAACGGTGCGGAAGTCGATCGCGAAGTGCATCCTCGCGTTCGGCGTCGCCTTCAGCGGGGTGTCGAGGACGTACCGCACGCCGTCCGTGGGCTTCCCGCTGTCGAGGCGGACCCCGCGGGTGCCGGCCGGGTGGAGGTGGGCGAGCGGGCTCTGCGCGTCCGCCGAGACGGTGTTCGTTCCCTCGGAGAGCCACGGCTTCCCAGGTGCCTTGCCGAGGGCCTGGCCCTCGAACCCCAGATCCGCCCCGCCGCCGACGGCCTTGCCGTCGAGGGTGCCCCGCTCGGCCTTGAGTCGCCCGATCTCGGCGTCGAACTTCGCCAACTCGTCGGCCTTGGCCTTGTCGCGCCGGGCGGCCTCCTCGGGCGCCACGAGCGGGACCAGGTTCGCCGGCCGCTTGTGCTCCTCGCCGCCGGGGAACGACCACTTCGTGCTCTGGAGGATGCCGTAGAGGCCGTAGTAGTCGGCCACGGTCAGGGGCTCGTACTTGTGGTCGTGGCACCGGGCGCACCCGATCGAGAGCCCCAAGAGCGACCGGCCGGTGGACTCGATCACGTCGGCAAAGTCGAGGTGCTGGAAGTCGGGGTTCGGCGCGTACCCGTACCGCTTGCCGACCGCGAGGAAGCCCGTGGCGGTCACGCGACTCGCGTACTTTTCGGGCGGGCCGTCCCGCGCGATGAGGTCGCCCGCGATCTGCTCGCGGAGGAACTGGTCGTACGGCACGTCGGCGTTGAAGGCGTCGATCACCCAGTTGCGGTACTTGTAGGCCTCGCGGACCGGGTAGTCGGCCCCGTCGCCGGCCGTGTCGGCGTACCGGGCCACGTCGAGCCAGTGCCGGCCCCACCGCTCGCCGTAGTGCTTCGACGCGAGCAACCGCTCGACCACCCGCTCGAACGCCCCGGGCGTCTCGTCGGCGAGGAAGGCGCGGATCTCCTCGGGCGTCGGCGGCAGGCCCGTCAGGTCGAAGGTGGCGCGGCGGAGGAGCGTCCGCTTGTCGGCCGCTGCGGCGGGCTTGATCCCGGCGGCCTCGAGGCGGGCCAGGATGAAGCGGTCCACGTCGGTGAGCGGCCACGCCGCGTCGCGTACGGCGGGCGGGGGCGGGTCGGCGACCGGGCGGAACGCCCAGTGGTTGCGGTCCGCCTCGGTTGTGCCCGCGGGGCGGGCCGCGGTCGCCTTCTCCTCGGGCCACGCCGCGCCGTCGGTCACCCACTTCGCCACCGCGGCGATCCGGGCGTCGGGGAGCTTGCCCGACTGCGGCATCTTCACGTCGCCGGTGTGGCGAATCGCCGGGAGCAGCGTTCCCTTGTCGGCCTTCCCCGGGACGACGGCCGGCCCGTTCTCCCCGCCCTTGAGCACGGCCGCCCGCGAATCGAGGCGCAACCCGGCCTCCTGCTTCTTCGCGCCGTGACACCTCTGGCACTTCTCCACCAGGAGCGGACGCACCTCCTTCTCGAAGTGGGCGACCGCCTCGGGGGTCGGTTCCGCGGCGCGGGTCGTGGGGAGCGACCAGGCGACGACGGCAACGACCGGGAGGAGCCGAAGGGAACGGGTTCGTGGTCCGGGCATCGCAGCGGTCCAACCGGAGGTGGGTTACAGTTCGGGATGCGGCCAGGCGGGGGGTGTGGGCCGCGTCGATATAGGCGAGGTTCATTGTGGCGCGGGAGCGTCTCCGGGTCAAATCCGAAGGTCGCGTTCCCGATGCAACCGCGTGCTTGCGATCGGCGAGGGCCGCCGTCCGTGCGACGGACGCCACCGCCACCAGCATCGACCGCCTGCCCGCGGCGAGCGCGTCCTCCACCGACCGGACGGCGGCCAACTGGTAGTTCCGGAGCGGCAGGTGGTCGGTGGGCTCGGCCGCGAGCTCGCTCTGAACCGCCCCGGCGTCCGACGCGAGGGGTGCCTCCAACCCGACCAGCATGTACCACCCATCCGACGCCCGCGACAGGTTGGTCGGCTTGCGGACGGCGCAGAACCAGATGCCCGACTTGGTTCCGAGCTGGCGAAGGTAGGGGCGGCCGTTGGTGGAGAAGCAGAACGGGCGGTTGTGCTTCTCCCAGGGACCGGGCCACCGGGAGCGGCCAGCGCCGCGTCGTCCTGGAAACCGCGACCGTACCGCTTGGCGTGCCCAACCTTCCCGGCCACGTCCTCGTTCACCTTCGCACGAGGGCAAGCTGCTCGACCAGATCCACAACCTGAAGCGGCGGCTGCGGCTGGTCCGCAACATGCAACTGGTCGGGGTGCTGAGCCTGTTCTGCTGCACCGGGACGATGTTCCTGTTGTTCCTCGGCCGCGTGGGCGTCGCCGAGGTGGTGTTCTCCGTGGCGCTGGTCCTGATGATGGGGTCGCTGGCCATTTCCGCCGAGGAGATCCGCATCTCGGTGCGGGCGCTGGACCTGCACCTGACGGACCTGGGGAAGAAGAGGGAAGCCGGAGCCGAGTCGTAAATTGCGGCCGCGGGACGTGCCCGCCGCGTCCCGCGACCGTGCGCCGGCTCTCCCGCCCGGAGGAAGCCACTCCGGTTTCGGGGCGAGCCAGCGGGCGTTCTCTAGGAGTAGCAGCACCGGCTCGCACTCGGGCACCGGGTACGTCTCGGGGCCGGGTCGGAAGTAGTACGCCCGGCCCTTGCCGCCGGACCTCACCGTCCCGCTGCGGACCCATTCGCCCGTGGCCCGCCGCTCTTCGAGGACCACCTCGTCGGGGGACGGGCACGTCACCCCCGACCGGCGTACACCTCCGGCCTCAGCGGCCGGCGACTCATCGTCATTTCGCACTTCGGTTACTCGTCCTCCTCCTCCTCGTCGTCTTCGTCATCGTCCGCGTCGACTTCGTCATCGTCCGCGTCGTCTTCGTCTTCGTCGAGGTCCGCGTCGTCGAGGTCATCGGCCTCGTCATCCTCGTCGGCCTCGTCATCCTCGTCATCAGCTTCTTCCTCGTCAATGGCCGTGACGGGGGGCTCCAACTCGTCCGGGTGGAGCGGTAAATCCAGGTGCATAACGGGCTCCGGTGCTGGGTTGCGGTTCAGTCGGCAGGAAGCAACCTAGCAATTGGTGCGCCGGACGACGAAGCGCGAATCTGGGGTGTACCCGCGGACCGGGGCCGCTAGATCACTCACTCCCCCCAAGGAGCAGGCATGACCATCGACGGTGTTTCGCAGTCCACCGGAATCGAGCGGCTGGTCGAAGTGGCCGCGGCCGACGGCGGCATCCGGGTCGTCATCCGCGACCGGAAGCTCGGCACCGAGTTGGGGGCCGTCACCGTCCCCGCCGACGCGCTGATGACCGTCCTCACCGACCAGCCGAAGGGCGCGCAGACCATCTCCGGCACCGCCGGGAGGGCGCTGGAGATCGAGGTGCGCCGCAACGAGGTGTGGTTGGCCAGCGGCGGCCCGGACGCAGCCGTGGGACTGGACGACCTGATGGACGCCGTCGCCGGTGCCCTCCCTTCCGCTTGAGGTGCGGCCCGCCGCACGCGCGTCGATACCAACGCGGTCGCTCCACTCGGAACGGTGACGACCGACCGCGTGAACCTCCGTGCGGATCGTTCCCCCTCCGGGCGGGTGGGGGGGGGGGCGCCCCCCCCCCCCCCCGGGCCGGGGGCGGCCCCCCCGGCCGCGGCTGCCCCCCCCAC
>NZ_JBHYGG010000124.1:0-49349 GCF_051859125.1 Gemmata sp. | reverse complement strand
CGGGTCCCGACCGCCCGGGGCACCCCCCGTGGGGAGCTTCCCCCCCCGGCCCGGCTGGGGGCGTCGCCCCCCCGATCCGGCCGGTCGCGGTGTCCGCCCCGAGTGACTCGTGATCCCCGCAGACAACCCGCCGGTGCCGGACCCGAACCGGACGACGCGGCCGTGGAGACGGCCCACGGGAAGGTCAGAGTGGAGCGGCTCGCGGCCCGTTCCACACATTCGGGACGGGCTACCGGAACCTCGGGTGTGCGGGAATCCGCTCTGCACACCGGACGGAGGGAGAGGTTCGCGGCCGTGTTGTTCAGGGTCGCGGCGCGGCCCTTCGAGCGTTCAGCCGGACAGCGTCCGGCATTCGGGCTTGGCGAGCGGGTGCTGGTCCTACCGGCCGTCCGCGATCCCGACTTCGGTCATCTGGTGGGGCGGACGACACCGCTCACCTATCGTGGCTGGCTATCGTCCGGCTGGTGATGCGCCTGGCTGCTTGACCTACTCTCGTCCAAGGCCGCGTTCCAGTTCTTGGACCCCGGCTCGTGAGAACCGACTCCGCGAAAGAACGCCTCGAACGCCGCGCCCGGTCGAAGTCGTCGCACTTGTGCCACCCGACCAGCTTCGGCTCGCAGGCGGCGGACCGGCCGGAGGTGCGGGGCGTGTACGGGACGGCGAGCACGGGCCCCGGCCCACGGGAAGGCGTAGGACCGCACCTCCCTCCAGGGTGACTGCGTCCGGCTTGCCGCCCGCAGCGGCGACCCGGCCGTCGTTGGCCAGCACCCCATCGTCGGCGGTGAACGGGGTCTCCTCCAACCGCTTCCGGGCGTGCGCGACGGCCGCACCCGCGTCAGACACGCACCAGCTGGCGTGGGCGGCGACGAACCCGGCCGGTTCCGAAGCGGTAATCACCTGCGGCACCTCCGGGCCGAACGACCCGGTTCAGCCGGGGGAGTGCTACCGCCCAGAAAACGATCCCGCCCGACGCTGCGCCTGGTTAGACCTGTGCCCATCGCACCCCTCTTCCGTTCAACGATTCCGTGTCCGCACGGCGTCGGGTGTACCGGACAGGACGTCGGAGGGCAGCGGGCTTTCGCCAATAGTCCATCCAACGGCCACGCGTAACCACGGGGGCGTCGCTGCGTTACGCCACGTCGGAATCGGCCACCAGGATCGCACGGGTCCGGTAACCCTCCGAGGTTTCCGCGACCACGGCGACGCCGGAGCCGTTCGGGTCCAGCCGCACCAACAGGTCGCCGGTCTCCGACCAGACCGCACTGCGGCCCGCCGACCGGAGGCCCCCGGACGGGCCACCGAAGTTGGCCAGGGCCGTCAGCATGCGGTGCCGCGCGGCGTACTGGCCCAACTTCGCGACCTCGCCGTCGTAGTCGGAGGGGATCACGAACATGCTCGCCAGGTACGTGTCGGCCCCCCGGTCCGCGGCCCGCTGCGGGTGGGCCGGCGTCCCGACGTCGGCGCACACGGCGACCGCGGCGGTGCCCCCGCCGAACGCGACGAGCGGGTCGCGGTCGTCCGCCCGCCGGGACGACGAAATGACGGGGTTCGCGCAGACTCTGGGCCACCCGGCCTCCGGGTGCGGCGACGGACGCACTCACGCCACTCGTGCGAAAATGTCTGACACCAGATCGGCAAATCGCTTGCTGAAGAGATAGTTTTCGGTTATCGTTCTAGCCATCGATCTCCCAATCGACGCCCGGTGCGGCCCGTGCCGCACCGGCCGCCGGACCCCTCTATCTGCGCGACCACCTTATGCCAGCGCCCGAGAGTCCCGCCGAGTTGGCCCGAGAGCGGGTCGCGGCCTTTTCCGACCGCGTCCGCACGATCCGGGAGCAACTCCACCGGGTCGTCATCGGCCAGGACGCGACGATCGATCAGCTCCTGACGTGCGCGATGACCGGCTCGCACGCGCTTCTCGTCGGCGTGCCCGGGCTCGCCAAGACGCTCATGGTCAAGGCGCTCGCGTCGGCGTTCGACTGGAAGTTCTCCCGGGTCCAGTTCACGCCGGACCTGATGCCCTCCGACATCACGGGGTACGAGCTCCTGGGCCGCGACCCGCAGGCCGCGGCACCGGCGATGGTCTTCCGCCCCGGGCCGGTGTTCGCCAACCTCGTACTCGCCGACGAGATCAACCGCGCCGCACCCAAGACGCAATCCGCGCTCCTCGAGGCGATGGCCGAACGGCACGTCACCGTCGGCGGCCGCACCCACCCGCTCGAAGACCCGTTCCTCGTCGTCGCGACGCAGAACCCCATCGAACAGGAGGGCACGTACCCCCTCCCCGAGGCCCAACTCGACCGGTTCATGATGGAAATTCACATCGACTACCCGACCCCGGAACAGGAAGAGGAGATCGTCCTCCGCACGACCGGCGGGGCGGTCCAGATGCCGAACGCGATCCTCGACCGGGCCGCGTTCCTGGAACTGCGCGACCTCGTGCTGGCCGTGCCGGTCGCCCGGAGCGTCGCCTCCTACGCGGTGCGACTGTGCGGGGCCAGTCGGCCGGGCGACTCGCGGGCCGACCGCTACGTGAACGATTACGTCGCCTGGGGGGCCGGGCCGCGTGGGTCGCAGAACCTCGTCCTGGCGTCGAAGGCGCACGCGCTGCTCCAGGGGCGAACGGCACCCACCGTCGACGACGTGCGGGCCGTGGCGCTTCCGATTTTGCGGCACCGGATGATTGCCAATCACCGTGCGATCGGCGACGCCGTCGGCGCGCCCGCGATCGTCACCCACCTTCTCAAGGCGGTGGCCGCGTGACCGGCCCAGCACCCAGTCGGTTCCTCGAACTCTCGGCACTCGCGGGCCTCCGGCGGCTCCGCTTCGCCACGCGCCGCGCGATCGAGGGGACGTTCACCGGCCGGCACGCGTCGCGCCGCCACGGCGGGGCCGGCGAGTTCGCCGACTTCCGCGAGTACACCGACGGCGAGGACCTCCGCCGGCTGGACTGGAAGGTCCTGGCCCGGACGGGGCGGGCGTACACGCGACTGCACCAGGACGAAACGAACTTCGTCTGCACGCTGGTCCTCGACGCGAGCGAGTCGATGCGCTTCGGCACGCCGGGGCCCAAGATGGAGTACGCGCAGTACCTCGCCACGGCGCTCAGCCAGGTGATCGGCTGGCAGCAGGACCAGGTCGGGCTGGCCGTCGCGGCCGACGGGCTGCGGGCGTTCATTCCTCCGGCGGGGACGCCGCGGCACGTCGCCCACCTGCAGGCGGCCATCGAGCACCTCGCCACTCGACCCGCGAGCGACCTCGCCGGGGCGCTGCGGGAACTCTTCCAGCGGCTCACGCGCCGCGGGGTTCTCCTGGTGCTGAGCGACTTCCTCGTCGACGACCCGGAGGCGGTGTTCGGGGCCGTGCGGCTGTTCCGCCACCGGGCGTGGGAAGTCGTCGCGCTGCACCTGATCCACCCGGACGAGGAGCGGCTGCCCGAGGGCGAAGCCTTCCGGTTCGAGGGGCTGGAGAACGAGGGGGTCGTGGACTGCTCGCCGCGGGAGGTTCGGGCGGAGTACGAGGCGAAGTTCGAGGCGCACGCCGCGGCGATCCGGACGCTCGCGCTGGCGGCGGGCTGCGACTACCGGCGGGTCTCGACGGCGGTGCCCTACCTGCACACGCTGTCGGGCTTCCTGGTCGAACGCCAAGGGTGACCCGACTCGGCTTGGGGGCGGTGATGACCTTATTGCACCCGTGGGCGATCTGGTTCGGTGCCGCGGGCGTGGCCTTGCCCGCCGTCGTTCACCTGTTGACCCGACCGCGGCCGCGCCCGTACCCGCTCTCGACCATCCGCTTCGTCCGGGCCGCTCTGCGTGACCGCCGGAGCCGGCACCGCCTCCGCAACTTCGTGGTCCTCGGCCTGCGGGCACTCGCGGTTCTACTTCTGGCCGCGGCCGTCGCACGGCCGTTGGGCGCCACCCGACCGCTCGTGGTGCCGGACGGCCCCGGCGCCACAACGCGGGTCGTCGTCCTCGACGTCAGCCAAAGCATGGCGGCCGAGAGCCGCGGCGTCCAGCTCTTTGAACGCGCCCGGCCCGCCGCGGCGGCGTACCTCGGGGACCGGCCGGACCTCCACGCGGGCTTGATCCTGGCGGGGGCGTCGGCCCGCCCGACGTTCGATCGCCTCTCGGCCAACACCGGCGCGCTCCGGGAGGACCTGGGACGTGCGAGCGTTCGCCCCGAACGGCTGAGCGCCCAGGTCGCCGTGAACCGGGCGGGTGAGCTCCTCTCGTCCGCGGCGGCCGGCTCCGGGCGGCGCGAGCTGGTGATCGTCAGCGACTTCCAGCGGTCGAACTGGGCGAGCGTCGATTTCGGCGTCCTCCCGGCCGAGACGCTCATTCAGTTCGAGTCGGTCGCGCCCGCAGAGGCGCTCGCCAACCTGGCCGTGCTGCGAGTGGCCACGCCCGGCCGGGTCGAACAGGGGCGGGACGTGCGGATCGAGGTCGAGGTGGGGAACTTCTCGCCGGCCGCGCGACAGGTGCAGATCGAGGTGGCGGCCGGGGAATCGGTTTCGCGGGCCGAGGGCCTCTGCGCGGCGGGCGTCCGCACGACGCTCGCGGTTGAAGTTCCACCGCGGGGAACCGGCTGGCAGACCGGACTGGCCCGGATCGTCGGCGGGCGGGACGCGTTGCCAGCCGACGACAGCCGGCCGTTCGTTCTCGACATCCGCCCGCTGCCGAGCTACGCCCTCGTCACCCGGCAGCGTCCCGAGGAACGGCCGTCCTCCAGTTACTATCTGGAACGGGCGCTGTCGCCGCTGAGTCCGCGCCCCGGGCGCCCCGAACCGCGCGTGACCCGCCTTGACCCGGCGCAACCGGATGACGGGGGGCTCGCGACGGCTGACGTGATCGTCATCGACCACCCCGGCCGGTTCGGGGCGGACGCCGCCCGGCGGGTGGCCTCGCTTCTGAAGCGCGGCCGAGGGGTTCTGTACGCCGCCGCCGAACCGCAAGACGCCACGAACCTGAAGCTCATCACGGAAGCGGCCGGGGCGGACCTGCGGATGCCGGTCGAGTTCGTTCCCCCCGCGGCCGGCCAGCGCCGACGCGACCTGTTCCTGACCAGCGTGCGCCACGACCAGCCGCCGTTCGCGGCGTTCGGAGAGTCGCCGGCCTGGGCCGACGGCCTCCGATTCGCGGGCGGGCTGTCGTCCCGCCGCCTGGACCAGGGGCTCGCGGACGACGTGCTCGCCGGCTACAGCGATCGCTCGGCGTGCCTCGTCGTCACCACCTGCGGCGACGGCGTTCTCGCGGTGCTCAACGCCGACCTCGGCGCGTCCAACTTGCCCGCGTCGCCGGTGTTCGTGCCGCTGATGGGCGAACTCATTGGCCGACTGCTCGGTCAGAAGGGTGGGGCGGACGCGTTGCCGTGCGGTGAGCCCGCGGCGGTGTACCTGCCCGGCGCGGCAGGCACGGCGGCGGGGCTGAACGCCTCGGGACCGGACACGAGTGGCGGCCAGCTTCGTGAGGAGAGCGGCGGGATCTTGTGGAGTCACACGGGGGCGGAAGCCCCCGGCGTGTACCGCGTGACCCGCCAGGGCGAGGTGGTGTTCGCCGTCGCGTCCGCGCTGGCCGCCGAGGAGAGCGACCTGCGGCCGCTGGATGCGTCGGTGCTTCCCGAGCGGCTCGGCACCGGGCGGGCGGTCTCCTTCCACTCCGTCAGCGGCGGCGACGACGATCGCGACACGCCGTGGTCCGCGCTGGCCGTTGCGTGCGTCCTGTGCCTGTTCGGGGAGTTGCTCGCGCTCAAGGCGTACCGGACGTGACATGAACACCCTGAACTTTGAACCCCTGATCCCCCCTGCCCTCTGGGTGCTTCTCGCGCTCGCCGGGCTCGCCTTGGTGGCGTGGTACGGCGCGACGCGGCCCGGCTCGGTCTCGCGGCGGCGGTGGGCGACCGTCCTCGCACTCACCGCAGGGAGCCTGGTCGCGGTCCTGCTCGTGCTGTTGAACCCGACGTGGATCGAGCCGGTTCGCCCCCCCGGGGGGAAGCCGGTTCTCACGATCGTGGTGGATTCCACGGGCAGCATGGCGACCCCCGACGGCCACGGCGGAGCCACCCGTTACCGGGCAGCCGTCCGGGGCGCGCGGGTCCTCAACGAGAAACTCGGCGGCGCGTTCGACGTCCGCGTCGCGACGTTTGCCGAGACGCCGAAGCCCGCAGATGCGGAGGGTCTGGACGCTGTCGACCCGGCCGGGGCGGTCACGAACCTGGCGGCGGCGGTTCTCGGCTCGGTCGACCGGGCCCGGCCGCAGGGGCAAGCCGTCGTGCTGTTGAGTGACGGGATTCACAACGCGGGCGGCGGCACCGGCCGCGTGATCGACGCCGCCCGCGTCGCGAAGGCGATGGCCTGCCCCGTGTTCACGCACACGCTCGGTGGCGACGCGGGCGTCAAGGATCTCGCCGTGGACCTGCGTTCGCCGCAGGAGATCGCGTTCGTCGGGCAGAAGGTCGCCGTGCCGGTCGTCGTTCGCCAGCGCGGCCTCGCCGGTGCCGAAGCGACGCTGGTCCTGTCGGCCGACGGCACCGAGGTCGAGCGCCGGGTCGTTCGCCTCACGACCAGCGAGACCGCCGAAGTGCGGTTCGAGGTGACGCGAACGAAGCCCGGCGTCTACCGCTACGGGGTCGCGGTGGAAGCGCTCCCGGAGGAGGTGACGCGGGCGAACAACGCCGCCATGCTGGTCCTCCGGGTGATGGACCGGCCCGTTCGGGTGCTGCTGCTCGAGGGCCGGCCGTACTGGGACAGCAAGTTCCTGGTGCGGACGCTCCTGGGCGACGCGTCCGTCGAGCTCGACAGCGTGGTCCGCATCGGCGAGTCCCGGCTGATCCGCCGCACCCTCACCCGGGCCGCGGGGGCGGGCGACACGCCCGCCCCGGGCCAGGAGGAGTGGAAGGTGCTGGCCGATCTCTCCGAGGTGCTGGGCGGGGCCGACGGACTGCGGTCGTATCAGATCGTCGTGCTGGGCCGCGACACCGACGGGCTCCTGAGCGACGACGTGCTGGCGGGGCTTCAGAGCTATCCCTTTCACGGTGGCTGTTTGTTTCGCAACTGCTGGCGCTGTTGGAGGAAGCGAAATGTCGAGGTGTGCGTGTTGATCGGCACGCCCGCCTCGGGCATCGCCTTCGGCTTCTTCGGACCTCGCGTCGCCTTGCGGTAGTACTCCAGATCCATGTCCTTCGACGCCTCACGCAGCCAGCGGCCGAACTCCGACGCACTCAGCGCACGGACGCGATCCCAATCCTCCGAGCCCAGCACCAAGTCCAACCCGTCCCACATCCGCCCGACTTCCTCCGCCATCGTGTGACCCGACAGTTCCTCCGCCACGCCCGCGCCGTGCGTCGCCGCCACGGCACCCTTCACCGCCTGCAACCCGTTGTACACCGACACCGCCACGCAGAACGCGAACAGCGCCGCACGCGGGTACGCCAAGGTCTCCACCTCGCACGTCAACGACACCGTCAGGTCCCAGAACACGGTCTCGATCCCGCGACGGCACAGGTACGCCTGCGCCACCTGGCGACCACTCGCGACCGACGCCGGCACGTCGGTCAGCAATCGGATCACCGTCTCGCCGTTGCGAGTCCCCGTGTCCAACTCCACGTCCACGCACCGCAACCGGCGGCCCGTCCTCGCGTACTCGACCCTCGACTCGTACACCCGACCTGTCGCCGTCCTCCCACACGGCCGACGTTCCCTCGTGACCCGCAGCCCCACCGAGGCGTTGTGGCGGATGACGAACCGAGCCCCCCGGGCATTGACGAGGTCCATCACGGTGGACGCGCAGAACTGTCGGTCGGCCACCACGACATCCCCCTTCTGCAGTTCCAGCCCGCCACTCGCCAACACCTCCTTCTCGTTGGAGTGGGCATCCTCCCAGGGCAACACGTCGAGGACCAACCCGGACGCATGTCCGAGCACGGCGAGTACCTGGCCGGGCAGCGCCGCCCCGGTCTGACCGTCGAGTCGGTTCTGGGTGGCGTTGGGGTGGTTGCCGTCGATGATGATCAGCCGGCGCCCCGGGATCGGTTCGGCGTTGGGCCTGGGACAGGCCCCGCAGATCGCCTCGGTACGCCGAGAGGTGGCCCGGACCAGGGCCCGCATGGTGGCCGGTTCGACCCGCTGGACCTTCTCGTAGAAGCACTTGAGTGTGCCCCGTGCCTGTACGGCGGGAGCGTTGAGGAAGGAGCGTCGGACCGAGGGGTAGGTCGAGAAGACAACACCGGTGAGGACGCTGACGAGATCGGAGAACAGGAACTGGTGCGAGTAGTTGGCAACGGTGGAGTCGTCGAACAGGTCGTCGAGGAACGGGTCGGTGAAGAGGTACTCTTGTGTGGCCCGCGTCATCAACGCCACCGGGCAACGCTTCCGCACCCGGTCCCACAGGTCCGCCCACAGCGACGACATGGTAATTCCTTCTACGCAAACACGTTGCCATCACCACCGCGTCGCTAAGCTATCCCCCACACGGCCACCGTGAAAGGGATACCCCAAGGGGGTCACCGAACTCGTTCCGCTCCTCGAATCGCAGTTGCGGGCCGACGCCCCGGCCGAGCGCGGCGAGGCGGCGCTCGCCCTGATCGCACTCCATCAGGGAAGCCCGCGGTGGCGGCGCTGACCGCAGCGGCGGAGGCGCAGCCCCAACTCGTGGCGCGGGCCGCGGCGGCGCTGCCCTGGCTCCCGTGGGCGGAGCGGCTCGACCTCTTCACCCGCCTCGTCGCGCTCGGGCCGAAGGGCGAGGCGATGGAGTCGGCGGTGCGGGCCTTCGCCCAGGTGCCGGACGCCCGCGCGACCGGACCGCTGTGGGACCTCTCGGCGCGGAACGGGATCGGCGCGGCCGGCGCGGGAGAGATCGCCGGGGCGCTCCTCCAGTTGGGCGGCGGCGACCGGTACAACCGGCCGAGCGCGACGAGCCCCGCGGCCCGCGGGCTCCTCGACGACGCCCGGACCAAGGCCCGGGCGGGGCCGGAACTCCAGCGACTGGCCGCGCTCGTCGTCCTCGCGGCCCAGGACCCCGCGAGTGCCGCGGAGCTTTCCGCGGCGATCTACCAGGACGCCGCGACCCCGCCGCCGCTGCGTCGCGACGCCTTCCAGGTCATGCTCGTGACGCGGCGGCCGGCCGACGCGACGCCGGCGGCCGTGCAGGCGCTGGCCGAGGGCGAGCCGGGGGTTCGCCGCGCGGCCGTTCAGTTCCTCGCCATCGGGGCCGACCCGCTCCGGCAGCTCCGCGACCGGCAGGTCTACCTCAACGTCCACGACCGGTCCTTCGCCCACTACGGGTCGCTCCGGCTGGAGCGGTACGTCCCCCGGGTGCCCGCCGGCCTCCCCCGCGCCGTGCTGCGGCAACTGCTCGGCGACCCCGACCCCGTGACCGGCGCGGCCGCGGGCTACCTGCTCGCCCTGCTGGGCGACGACTCCGGCCTGGCCGTGCTGCTCCGCTACTGGCGGGAATCGGCTCGCACTGACAGCGACTGGACGTGGCTCGTCGTGATGGCCGTCTCGTGCCTCGACGACGACTCGCTGGTCCCCGTCGTGGAAGAGGTGTACCGCGGGCTTTCGCCCAAGGACCCGGACCGCCGCCAGACTCAGCAGGTCCAGGACCTGTACTGGATCATCCGCCCGATGGGCGGGCCGAACGCACTGCGTCTCCGAAAAACCATCCGCGCGGACGTCGGGTTGCAGTCCCTTGGCCTCTCCGACTGAGGCGTGCGGTCGCCGCTCCGGTCCGTGATCGTGACCCCTGTTCGAGGTAGCCCGCCATGCTCCGATCGTGTGCCCTCTCGTCGCTGGCCGTCCTGGTAGTGTGCCTCGCGGCCCCTCCGGCCGGGGCCGAACCGCCGACCGCCCCGACGGTGACCGGAACCGGCTCCTTCGAGATCAAGCGGCAGCCCGAGACGCTGCGGGTTCAGATCGAAGTGATGGCTCGCGGCAAGACGCTCAAGGAGGCACTCGAGAAGTTGAAGATTCGCCGGGAGGAGGTGCGGTCCGCGCTCGTTCAACTCGGGGCGAGGAAGGAGAGCGTCGCCCTGGGCGACCCGAGCACCGCCGACGAGCTAGCCGGCCGGCAGGCCGACGTGGGCCGAATGATTCGCGACCGAAACCGGGCCATCGGCAAGGCCCCGGGGAACGCCGAGGCCCCGGCCATCGTCGCGGGCATGGTCCGCGTGGAGTTCCCGTTGCCGGCCGGCGGGGCGGACGAGTTCCTGGTCGCCAGCGGCGGACTTCAGGACAAGATCAAGACCGCCGACCTCGGCGGGCTGAAGGACAAGGGGAAGCTCACGCCGGAGGAACAGGAGGCGATCGAAGAGGCGAACGGGCGCGGCCGCCGCGGCGACGAGGGCGAGGCCCGGGGCGAGCCGATGTTCCTGTACGTCAGCAAGGTTACGGACGAGGAGCGTGCGAAGGCGCAGGCGGGAGCCTTCGCCAGGGCGAAGCGGGACGCCGAGCACCTCGCCCGTGCGGCCGGCATGGAACTTGGTACCCTGCACCGCCTCACGAACGGGTTCCAGCCGGGTGGTGAATTCGACGACCCGTTCGGTCGCCGCGGGTTCTACAACCCGGCCACGATGCTGTCCCGGCCGCTCGACGGGGCTAACGACGACGTCTCCGAGGCAGTCGGGTTCCAACCCGGCAAGGTGTCGCTGCGCCTCGGCCTCGTGGCCGAATTCACCCTCAAGCCGCCCGCGGGCAAGTGATCGCAGTCCGGCGGCCGGTTCTGACCTCTAACCGCCGGTCCCTGGTCGGTTGTGACGGTACGGATCACTCGCCCAGCACGATCGCCTCGCCCCGAGGCACGCCCGGGGCGGGCGGTGGCACCCGCCCCGACCCGGTCTGGCAGTGCGCGCCGTCGGCACGAAGAACCGGGCTCGCCCATCCCCTGCGTCGCGCCGGCCCCGGCGGCCGCAACTGCGCTCACGGTCACCCCACTCGTCCTGGCAGTCATCCGGCACAAGATTCCGCCCTCCCGCGGCCGGGTCCGACGGTCTCGCAGTGGGGGCACGACGTCAGCTTGAGTCGCTCGACAAGGGCGACCCAATCCTCGTCGCGGCGGTAGACCCAGGGTTGGTCGCCGCGAACTTCGCTCATTCGCGGTGCGGGACCCATCCACCCACTCCGACGACAATTCGGCCACATCCGGCCTGAGACGCGACAAGAGCCCGGGAACGCACAATCAACAGCCTCGCCGCCTCCCACGCCGGCAACGCACCGGGACGTGAGAACCTTCCGCGAAGGCCGCTTGTGGCGGTCGTGAAGGCAGCGCGAAGTTCTTGCGGGTCCGCGGGGCCGTGCCGCGGTCCCGCCGCGGCCCGCTGCCAGGGGGCTCCCCACGAAGGCGTATCGCATCTCGTGGTCGTGAGAGAACGTGCGCCGCCCCGCGGCAGCGACGGCCGCGCGTCGGAAGCCCGTCACCCCTTTCTACACCGCACGCACACTTCAAATTCACTTGCACGCCCCCCGCAATTTCCAAGGATCGTGTGTGGCCCATCACATCCGCCCGGAGGTACCGCATCGTGCCCGCACTGAGTCGTCGCTCGCTCCTCGGCGCATCGCTCGCCGCCCTCGCCACCCGGACCGCTGCCGCGCAACAACAATCGCAACCCCCGGCGACACCCACCGTCGGCGGGGACGACGCGGCGTTCCAGCCGGACACGCTGTTCCTGACGTGGCACCGCGACCCGACCACCACGATGACCGTGCAGTGGGTCGGCACCGCCGGCGAGACGGCCGACACGGCGGTCTACTACCGGAACGCGACCCGCGGGCTCGTCGCCCGGCTCGCGCCCCACGCCCTGCCCCTGGGACCCTGGGAGGCCAAGCCCACGGTCGCGAAGCCGTACCCTACCACGGACTTCAAGGTGTTCCGCGCCGAACTCGACGGCCTGACGCCGGGCACGGACTACGAGTTCCGCATCGGCAAGCGGTCGCCCGTGTACCGGTTCCGGACGATGCCCGCGCGGGCGACGGAGGCGATCCACTTCGTCACGGGCGGCGACTGCGGGGTGAACGCGCACGCGATCGCCAACAACGTCCAGGCCGCGCGCCAGGACCCGATGTTCGCAGTCGTGGGCGGCGACCTCGGGTACGACAACGGGCGCTCCGTCGAGGTCAGCCTCGCCTTCATTCGGAACTACTCGCGGCACATGGTCGGCAGGGACGGGCGGCTCATCCCCCTGGTCACCTGCATCGGGAACCACGAGGTGGACGGCGGGTTCGGGAAGACCCGGGAGAAGGCCCCGTTCTTCTACGCCCTGTTCGACGGGCTCTACCCGAACACCGGGTACGCGGCCCTCGACTTCGGCGACTACCTGAGCCTCGTGCTGCTCGACACCGGGCACACGTCGGCGATCGCCGGCGACCAGACCGACTGGCTCGACAAGGCACTGCGGACCCGCCGGGACCACCCGAACGTGATGGTGGTGAACCACGTCCCGGCGTACCCGTCGTACCGCAAGGCGGAGGGGGTTGGTGATAAGCTCGGCACCGGCGAGGGGAACCGCAAGCACTGGGTCCCGCTGTTCGACAAGTACCGAGTGCCGGTGGTGCTGGAGCACCACGACCACACGTTCAAGCGCTCCAAGCCGCTCCTCGGCGGCCACACCGACAACGACGGGGTGCTCTACCTCGGCGACGGGTCCTGGGGCCGGATCCGGCCGCCGCAGTCCCCCGAGAAGCTCCCGTACCTCGCCGCCGCGAGCGGCGACTACCACCTCACGCTGCACCGCCTCCAGGGGCGGGAGCGGTTCCACCTCGCACTGGACGAGAACGGCCGCGTGATGGACGTGTGCCGCACGGGCCAGCGAAGGGCCGGGGTGGTCCGCGCCGGCGGCTGATACCGGGTCTGTGGGATTCGTACTGTTCCGAGCCCGAGCGCCGAGCGAGGGTTCACGTGGACCCTCGCTCGGCGCTCGGGCTCGGACCCGTCCACCACGGTTCCCGTTCCATCGGACCTGGTATGACCCGGTCGCCCCCGAGTTGGCGGACGGTGTGGGACTCGCGAAGCTCCGGTGAATGTCGACGAGCGGCGAGAAATGCGGACGCCCCGGAGCGGTTTACCCGTGTCTCGCCGGACGATGAGGGCAGCCGCGTGGCAACCAAGGCCGGTTCACTGCTCCTGCACCAACTGCGGTTCGTCGTGGCCTCCTGGCGGGAGGACCCGCGGACCGACGCCGAACTGCTCCGGTGGTTCACGCAGAAGCGCGACGAGCAGGCGTTCGGCACCCTGGTGGGGCGGCACGGGGAGATGGTGTGGGGCGTGTGCTTCCGCGTGCTGCGGAACACCGCCGACGCCGAGGACGCGGTCCAGGCGACGTTCCTCCGCCTGGCCCGCGACGCGGACCGCGTCGAGGCCCGGGGGGCCCTGGCCGGGTGGCTGCACCGCGTGGCCCGGGCGTGCGCCGTCGACCTGCGCCGCTCGATCGCCCGCCAGCGCCGCATCGAGGGGCGACTGGCCGAGGTCGCGAGCCAGGCGGGCGAGGCCCAGCCCACCGACCTCCGCGTCCTGCTCGACGACGAACTCTCGCAGCTCCCCACGTGCGAGCGGGCGGTCCTCGTCCTGATCTGCCTCGAGGGGCGGACCTACGCCGACGCGGCTCGCGAACTCGGGTGCTCCACGGCGGCCGTTCACCGCCGGTACCAGCAGGCCCAGGCCCGGCTCCGGCAGCGGCTCGCGCGGCACGGCCCCGCGGCGGTGGGAATGGTCACCGGCGGGGCGTCGGTGCTGTGCGCCCCGGTGGCCTACGCCGCCCGCCCGTTGCTCCTCGCCCGCACGGTCGAGGCGGGGCTGGGCGTCGCCCGCACGGGCGTTCTCCCCGCGGGCCGCGCGGGGTGGCTCGCCGCCGGGGCCACGGGGGCCGCCGGGGCCGCCCTGGTCCGGGGCCTCGCGATCGCGGTCCTCATCGGAACCGTGCTCGCGGCCGCCGCTCTCGCCCTGGCCGCCCCGCCACACGAACAGCCCGCCCCGGCACCGGACGTCCACGCTCCCGCCCCGCAGCGGGAGCACCCCGGCGGCACGCTGTCCGGCGTCGTCCGGGGTACCGACGGGCGGCCGGTCGCCGGGGCCGAGGTCGTCGCGCTCGCCCGCCGGCCGTTCGCCCCGGGCGAGCGCGGGCTCCGCGACGAGGTTCTCGAACAGACGACCACCAACGGCGACGGGCGGTTCACGCTCCGCGTGGCCGACGACTTCGCCACGTGGTTCGTGGACCGGGTCGTGACCGTGCGGGCGTCCGCCCCGGGCCTCGCCCCGGCCTCGGTGCCGGTGCGGGTCGGTGCCCGCGGCGACGTCGAGTTGCGGCTCACCGGCGGGGCGGTCCTGTGTGGCCGGCTGGTGCTCGGGTCCGGGGAGCCGGCCGCCGGTGCCAGGGTCGAGGTCGTGCGCGTGGGGTGCGCCGTGTCCGAGCCGGTCGTCGGCGCCGAGCGACTGCACCCCCCCGGCTGGCCCGAGCCGGTGCGGGCCGACGCGGCGGGGCGGTTCGCGATCCCCCGCCTCGGCACCGCGGAGAACGTCTGGGTCCGGGTGGCCGACCCGCGGTTCGCGACCGACACCTTCCGCCTCGACCGGCCGGCCGGCGACCGGTCCGGGTACCGGGTGGAACCGGCCGTCCCGCTTACCGTCGAGGTGCGGGCCGCGGAGTCCGACCGGCCGGTCGCCGGGGCGCACGTCACGGTCATCACCGACCGCCTCCGGTCGCACGCCCACTTCTGCGCCGCGGATCACGCGATCCTCGGGGCGCTCACGGTCCCGGCCGACATCGACGCCGTCACCGGGCCGGACGGCCGGGTCCGCGTCGAGGTAGCGCGGGGCGACCGCGTCGAACTCCTCGTCCACCCGCCGGAGGGCGACGAGCCGCTCGTGGGCGTGCGGCAGGTGGTCACCGTGGGCGAGGAACCTGCCCTCGCGCCGGTCCTGCGGCTGCCCAAGGGGCGGTGGCTGACCGGCACGGTGACCGACGCCGGCGACCGCGGCGTGGCGGGCGCGGCCGTTCACTGGGGCCGCGAGGGGGCCACCAAGCCGGAGTGGCGCGACGACGTCCTGGTGGGCCGCGACGCCCTGACCCGCACCGACGCCGGCGGCCGGTTCCGGCTGGCCGTGCTCCCCGGGGCGTGCTCGGTCCGCGCCCACGGCCCGACCCTCGATCACCCGCCGGTCGCGGCCCGCGTGCCCGGGTCCACCTCCACGCTGTTCGCGCACCACGTCACGCGCGTCGAAGTGCCCGCCACCGGCGACCTCCCGCCGCTCGCGCTCGGCCTGCCGGCCGGGGCGGCCGTGACGGGCGCGGTGGAGGCGGGCGGCGCGGGCGCCTTCTTGCTGTGCTCCGGGCGGTCGTCGCCGGTGCGGCCCTACGCGAGCGTCGGCCTGCCCGTGCGGGACGGCCGGTTCGCGGTCCCCGGGTGCCGCACGGGGTGGGTGACCCGGGCGTACTTCCTCGACCCGGTCGCGAAGGCCGGGGCGGTGGCCGACGTCTCACCCGGCGCACCGGTGCCGCCCGTGAAACTCGCACCGTGCGGCGCCATCCGCATCCGCGTCGTGGGCCCGGACGGGCTTCCCGCGGCCGGGCGGGAGGTCACGGTGTCGCTCCTCGTCGCCCGCGACCGGCGGCCCGGCGAGCCCCCCGTTTCCGACCCGCAACCGGCGGACTGGTTCGACGCCGCGAACTACCCCGCGCGCCGCAAGACGGACGCCACCGGGGTCGCGGAGCTGACCGCACTCGTCCCGGGCGCGGAGTACCGGATCGCCGTCCACTCCGGCACCGCCAAGGCGGCAGTCGGAACGTTCACCATCGAACCCGGCCGGACGCTCGTGCTCCCGGACGTGGTCCCGACAGAAGGAGAGACCCCATGAGAACGGCTACCGCGGCACTCGCGGTCGCGCTCGCCCTTGTCGCCGCCGCGGCGTGCGCCGACCCGGCCCCCGCGCCCCCGACCGGCACCGGCGAGAAGAAGACGGTCGCGTTCCAGGACGGCGTGAACGGGTACGCCGGCACCGTCGACCTCGAGATCTGGGCGGTGGCCCCGCACACGTGCCTGAACGGCAACCCGAACGCCAGCGCCGACGCGGACAACGACGGCGGCGAGAGCCAGGTGCTGATGCGGTTCGACGACGTCATCGGCACCAGGCCCGGCCAGGTGCCCCCCGGCTCGGCCGTCCACTCGGCCACCCTCATCGTCCCCGCGTTCGACGAGGGGAGCACCGTCCACCTGCACCGAATGCTCGTGCCGTGGAAGGCGACCGCGACGTGGGCCAGCATGGTCGGGGGCGTGACCGCCGACGGGCTCGAGGCCTCGAAGCAGAAGGACGGGTTCACGTTCGGCAAGATCTCGGCCAGCACGTCGGCGATCCCGTTCGACGCCACCGACGCGGTCCAGTCGTGGGCCAGCGGCAAGCCGAACTACGGGTGGGTGTTCATCAACACCGCCGGCAACGGCTGGGACTTCTACACGTCCGAGTTCGAGGACGTGAAGCAGCGGCCCAAGCTCGTCGTCGAGTTCACCCCGCCCGCGAAGTAGTCCGGCCAGACGAGTTCCTCCGACCCTCAACCAGCGACCCGCACCCAACAACCCCACCGGAGACCATGAACACCCCGCAACCCGGCACCTGGCACGCCGACCCCGCCCACTTCACCCGCCCGACCCGCCGCGACCTGATCCGGGTCGGCGTGGTCGGCGGCCTCGGCCTGACCCTCGGCGACGTGCTGAAGCTCGAAGCGGCCCAGCCGGCCGGCAAGAAGGCCGAGGCGAAGGCGAAGTCGGTGATCCACGTGTACCTCCAGGGCGGGTTCGCCCACATGGACAGCTTCGACCCGAAGCCGGACGCGCCGGCGGAGTACCGCGGCATCCTCGGCACCGTGCAGACGAAGCTCGCCGGGGTCCGGTTCAGCGAGCACATGGCGAAGTGCGCCGAGGTCGCCGACAAGATGACCGTAGTCCGCAGCATGACCCACACCGAGGTGGACCACAGCCGCGGCGAGCACAGCATGTTCACCGGCTACCGGCCGAGCCCGGCGCTGACGTACCCGAGCCTGGGGAGCGTGACCGCCCACGAACTGGGCGTGCGGAACGACATGCCGCCGTACATCGTCGTCCCCACGGCCGGCAGCCAGTACCTCGGCAGCGGGTACCTGAGCAACCAATACGGCCCGTTCGCGCTGGGCACCGACCCCGGCCGCCCCGGGTTCGCGGTCCGCGACCTGTCGCTCCCGAAGGGGGTGGACGACGCCCGGTTCGCCGCCCGGAAGGAGTGGAAGGAACTGGTGGACGACCACTTCGCGAAGTCGGAGCGCGAGGACTCCCTCGCCGCGATGGACAGCTTCTACCAGCGGGCCTACGGGATGCTGTCGTCGCCGACCGTGAAGGCCGCGTTCAGCCTCAAGGACGAGACCGAGGAGACCAAGAAGCTGTACGGCATGGCCGGGCTGAGCGGCCCGCTCGCGTTCCGCAACGGCGGCGCGGCGCGGTTCCTGATCGCCCGCCGGCTGGTCGAGGCCGGGGCCCGGTTCGTGTCCGTCACGTTCGGGTCGTGGGACACGCACGCGTACCACTACCGCGGGATCGAGGCCCAGATGCCGGTCCTCGACATCGCCCTCGCGGGCCTCGTCACCGACCTGGACCAGCGCGGGCTGCTCGACGAGACGCTGATCGTGGTGAACAGCGAGTTCGGCCGCACCCCGAAGGTGAACGCCGGCGGCGGCCGCGACCACTGGCCGCGGGTGTTCAGCCTCGTGCTGGCCGGCGGCGGGGTGAAGCGGGGCCAGGTGTACGGGGCGAGCGACGCCCTGGCCGCCGAGCCCAAGCAGAGCGCCCTGGGGATCGAGGACTACGCGCACACGCTGTACCACCTCCTCGGCATCGACGCCCGCAAGGACCTGATGTCGCCGGGCAACCGGCCCCAGCAGATCGTCATGAACGGCAAGGTCGTGAAGGCCCTGCTGGCGTGACGGACCGTTCCGCCGCAGTGGACGCCAGACCGCAGCGAGAGACCGACACCCGGAGTTCCCGAACATGCTTCGTTGCCTGACAGCCTCCCTCTGCGTCCTCTGCGTCCTCTGCGGTGCCGCGCCGGCCGCGGCACCGCCCACGGTCGAGTCGGTGTCGCCCGGTGCGGGCCGCCGCGGCACCGAGTTCACCCTCACGCTCGCCGGGGCGCGGCTCACCGGCCCGCAGGAGCTGATGCTCTACTCGCCCGGCGTGGTCTGCACGAAGGTCGAGGGCACGAGCGAGAACGAGGTGGTCGCGACCCTCCGCGCGGCCGCCGACTGCCGCCTCGGCCTGCACGCCTTCCGCCTCCGCACCGCCGGCGGGGCGTCGGAGGTCCGCACGTTCCGGGTCACGTCGTTCCCGGTGGTCCCCGAGGCCGACGCGCACGGGGACCGCGAGCACGCCCAGGTGGTGCCGCTCAACACGACCGTCGCCGCGGTGCTCGACGCGGGCGACACGGACTTCTATGCCGTCGCGCTCAAGAAGGGGCAGCGGCTCTCGGCCGAGGTCGAGGGCGTCCGCCTCGGCGTCGAGCCGACCGACACCGTGCTGACCGCCTACGGTCCGGACGGCAAGCAACTCGCGTTCGCCGACGACACCCCGCTGTTCCGCCAGGACCCGTTCGTCTCGCTCGTCGCGCCGGTCGACGGCACCTACGCCGTCGAGGTCCGCGACGCCAACCGCGGCGGCGGCGACAACCACCGCTACCTCCTCCACGTCGGCACGTTCCCGCGGCCGGCCGCCGTGTTCCCCGCCGGGGGCCAGGCCGGCACCGAGGTCGCGGTGAAGCTGTTCGACGCGGCCGGCGACCGCGACGCGAAAGTCACCCTTCCCGCCTCCGGCACCCCGTTCGAGTTCTACCCGGGCGACGCCGACGGCACCGCTCCGACCCCGAACCCGTTCCGCGTCTCGCCGTTCCCCAACGTGACCGAGAGCGAGCCGAACGACGCCCCCGCGGCGACGAAGGCGGCTGCCGCGTGGCCGGTCGCGTTCAACGGCATCATCGAGAAGGCCGGCGACGTCGATCACTTCCGGTTCCTCGCGAAGAAGGGCGACGTGATCGACGTGCAGGCGTTCGCGTACCGCATCGGGTCGCCCGTCGATACCGTCGTCGCGGTGTTCACCGCCGGCGGCACCCTGGTGGCGCAGAACGACGACGACGAGACGCACGACAGCCGCGTGCTGGTCGTCGTCCCGGCCGACGGCGAGTACCTGGTCCGGGTCACCGACAAGCGCAAGCAGGGCGGCCCGGCGTTCATCTACCGGGTCGAACTCGACCGCCCGCAGCCGGGCCTCACGGTGTTCCTCCCCGAGCGGGTCCGCAAGTCGCAGGACCGGCACGTGATCGCCGTGCCCCGCGGCGGCCGGGTGACGGCGTTCCTCGGCGTCCGCCGCGACCGGGTCGACGGGCCGGTCGCGCTCGCCTGCGGCGAACTGCCCGCGGGCGTGAAGGTCGGCCTCGGCACCGTCGCGGCCGGCGAGTACCTGCTGCCGGTCGTGTTCGAGGCGGCCGCTGACGCCCCGCTCGGCGGCAAGTTGGTCCCGTTCGCGGGGACCGGTGGGGACGCGACGCGCGCCGTGACCGGCGGGTTCGCCCAGGAACTCGTCCTCGTCCGCGGGCCGGGCGACTCGGGGATGCACGCCGTGACGCTCGACGCGCTCGCGGTCGTGGTCATCGACCGCTCGCCCCTGGAAGTGACCCTTCTGCCCCCGGCCGGGCCGCTCGCCGCCGACGGCACGCTCGACGTGACTGTTCGCGTCACCCGGGCGAAGGACTTCGCCGAGCCGGTCGCGGTGTCGTTCCCGTGCCTGCCCCCGGGCGTGGAGGTCCCGACGACCGTGACCATCCCCGCGGACAAGTCCGAGGCCGTGGTCACGCTCGTCGCGAGCCCGGCCGCCGACCTCGGCGAGTGGAAGCTGGTCGCCGAGGCGGAGGTGGCCCGCCCCGGCCGCGGGGACCGCGACCCGCTCGTCGTCGGCATGAACGGCCTGGGCACCCCCGACGCGCCGCCGGCCGGGCGGGGCCGCCGCCGGAAGGCGATCGAGGGCTTCACGCCGGTCGCCTCGGAGATGCGGGCCGTCACCCTCGCGGCCCCGCCGGTCAAGGGCGCGTTCGCCCCGGCGGTCGCGGAACAGGGGAAGGCCGTGAAGGTCGTCCTCGCGCTCGAAGGCCCGGTGCCGGCGGGCACCTTCACGGCCAGGCTCGACGGGCTCCCGCCGCGCGCCGCCGCCCAGCCGGTCGAGGTGCGGGTCGGAGCGAAGCAGGTCGAGTTCGCGGTGACCGTGGACGCGACCACCCCGGTCGGCGCGCACGACGCGCTCGTGTGCGAACTGGCCGGGACGGTCGGCGGGCAGAAGGTCGTGTACCGCGTGGGCCGCGGCGGGGTGCTCAAGGTGGACGCCCCGGGCGCGGTGAAGACCGACGCCGCGGGCAAGCCGCTCAGCCCCCTCGACGCGCTCCGGCAGCAAGAGAAGTCGAAGTAACGCCGCCCCCCGGCCGCGCTCACCAACGAACACCCTCGGAGTTCCCGGTATGCGTCTCGCGCTGATCGCTTCATCCCTGTTGTTCGCGCTCCCGGCCGCGGCGGCCGAGCCCGTGCGGGTCACCGTAGCGCCGGCCGCGGTCGAACTGACCGGCGCGCGGGACCGCCAGGGGCTCGTCGTCCAGGCCGAGTTCGCCGACGGCAGCACCCGCGACGTGACCGCCGCCGCGACGTTCGCGCTGGACAAGCCGGTCGCCGAGGTGCGGAACGCGTTCCTCGCCCCGACCGCCGACGGGACCGCCACCCTCACCGTCACCCTCGGGGCGCACGCGGTGAAGGTGCCGGTCACGGTGGCCCACTCGGCCGCGGCCGGCGACGTGCGGTTCCGCACCGACGTGATGCCGGTCCTCACCCGGGTAGGGTGCAACACCGGCAAGTGCCACGGCTCGGCGTCGGGGAAGGACGGGTTCATGCTCTCGCTGTTCGGGTACGACCCGGACGGCGACCACTTCCGCGTCACCCGGCAGATGGGCGGCCGCCGCGTGAACCTCGCCACCCCCGACGACTGCCTGATGGTCAACAAGGCGACGGGCAGGGTGCCGCACACCGGCGGCAAGCGGATCGAGCCCGGGAGCGAGAACTACCTGCTGCTCGTCCGGTGGCTGGAGGCCGGCGCGCCGAAGGACCCGGCCGACACCCCGCGGCCGGTCGGCATCGAGGTGTTCCCGAAGGAGGCGGTGTTCGCGGCCAAGGGCGAGGCCCAGCGGGTCGTCGTCCGGGCGAAGTACAGCGACGGCACCGACCGCGACGTGACCCGGTTCACGGTGTTCGTCGGCAACAACGACGCGGCCGCCACCGTCTCGGAGGACGGCGTCATCACCGGCACCGGTCCGGGCGAGACGTTCGTGCTGGCCCGGTTCGACGAGTTCACCCAGGGGACCGCGGTGGTCGTGCGGCCCGACACCCCGTTCGCCGACCCGAAGACCCCGGCGCTCAACTACATCGACACCCACGTCCACGCGAAGCTCAACAAGCTCCACGTCGTGCCGTCCGAGGTGTGCGACGACGAGACGTTCCTCCGCCGCGTGTACGTGGACCTGGTCGGCCTGCTCCCGGCCCCGGCCGAGCGCGCCAAGTTCCTCGCCGACCCGGACCCGAAGAAGCGCGAGAAGCTCGTCGACGCGCTGCTGGAGCGCGAGGAGTTCCGCGACATCTGGGTCATGAAGTGGGCCGAGCTGCTCCAGATCCGCACCATCAACGGCATCAGCCCGAAGGGGCTGCAACTGTACGACAAGTGGCTCCGCGACCGAGTCCGGTCCGGCGCGACGCTCGACACGATCGTCCGCGAACTGCTCCCGGCCGCGGGCGGCACGTTCGAGAACCCGGCCGTCAACTACTTCCAGACCGAGACGACCCCGCAGCTCCTCGCGGAGAACGTCGCCCAGGTGTTCCTCGGCACCCGCATCCAGTGCGCCCAGTGCCACAACCACCCGTTCGACCGGTGGACGATGAACGACTACTACGGGTTCGCCGCGTTCTTCGGCCAGATCGGGTACAAGAACGCCCAGGACCCCCGCGAGCTGACGGTGTTCAACAGCGGCACCGGCGAGACGCTGCACCCGGTCGGGAACCGGCCGGTGCGGCCCAAGTTCCTCGGCGCGGGGGCGCCCGACCTGAAGCCGGGGCAGGACTACCGCGCGGCCCTCGCCGACTGGCTCGCCAGCGCCGAGAACCCGCAGTTCGCGCGGAACTTCGGGAACGTCGTGTGGGCGCACTTCTTCGGCCGCGGGATCGTCGAGCCGGTGGACGACGTGCGGGTGAGCAACCCGGCCGGGAACCCGGCCCTGCTCGCGGCGCTCGGCGAAAGGGCCGCGGCCTACGGGTTCGACGTCAAGAAGCTCGCCCGCGACGTGTGCCTCAGCCGCACGTACCAGCTCTCCACCAAGCGGAACCCGACCAACGAGTGGGACGAGCGCAACTTCGCCCGCCAGACAGTGCGGCGGATGCGGGCCGAGGTGCTCCTCGACTGCATCACGCAGGTGACCGAGACGGCGACCGCCCTGCCCGGCCTGCCGCCCGGTGCCCGCGCCGTGCAACTCGCCGACGGCCGCACCCCGAACTACTTCCTCACCACCTTCGGCCGCGCCCCGCGGGCCACCGCGTGCTCGTGCGAGGTGAAGACCAACCCGACGCTGTCGCAGGCGCTGCACCTGCTCAACGGCGACACCACCAACGGCAAGGTGGTCGAGGGCAAGGTGGTCGAGCGGCTGCTCGCGAACCGGAAACCGGCCGAGGCCGCGACCGACCTGTACGTGCGGTGCCTGGGCCGCGCCCCGACCGCGGCCGAGGCCGAGCGGATCGCGAAGCGGCTCGACGCCGCCGAGGACAAGACGGCGGCCCTCGAAGACCTGTTCTGGGCGCTGCTGAACTCCAACGAGTTCGTGTTCAACCGCTGAGCCCGGCCCGCGCGGTCCCGGGGTCACGCCCCGGGACCGCGGCCCGCGAACACCCGACCACCCCGAGGTTCCACCCCGTGACGACCCGACCGCTTGCACTGTTCGCCCTCGCCCTCCTCGTCGCGCCAGCGGCCCCCGCGCCCGGCGCGGCCGACGACAAGAAGTCGGACGCCCCGAAGGTGACGTTCGAGACCGTGCGGCCGATCCTCGCCAAGCGGTGCGCCAAGTGCCACACCGGCGAGCGGCCCCGCGGCGAACTCGACGTGACCACGTTCGGTGCCATCATGCAGGGCGGCGTGTCCGGCAAGGCCGTCGTCGCCGGGAAGCCCGCCGACAGCCCGCTGTACACCCTCACGGCGCACCTCGAAGACCCGAAGATGCCGCCGAACAGCCCGAAGATCCCCCAGACGGAACTCGACGCGCTCCGCAAGTGGATCGAGGACGGGCTCGTCGAGAAGGCCGGCACCGCGGCCGCGGCCACGAGCGTCGCGCCGACCACGAAGGTTCCCGACGGCATCACGAAGGCCGACCCGCTGCCCCGGGCCACCCCGGTCACCGCACTGGCCGTCGCGCCCGCTTCGCCGCTCGCCGCGGTGCCCGGCAAGAAGCAGGTTCTCGTCTACGACCTGGCGACCGGCAAGCTCCTCGGCGGGCTCCCGTTCCCGGAGGGCGAAGTTCACGCGCTGCGGTTCTCACGCGACGGCAAGCTGCTCCTCGCGGCCGGCGGCGTCGGCGGGCAGTCCGGGGCCGTCGTCGGGTTCGAGGTCGGCACCTGGAAGCGCCGGTTCGCCGTCGCCGACGACACCGACGCGGTCCTCGCCGCCGACGTCTCCGCGGACGGCACCCGGGTCGTGTTCGGCGGGCCGGGGCGGGTGGTGAAGGTGGTCTCCGTCCCGGACGGCAAGGTGCTGCACACCCTCCGCAAGCCGACCGACTGGGTGCTGTCGGTCGGGTTCAGTCCCGAGGGGCTGCTCGTCGCGGCCGGCGACCGCTTCGGCGGGCTCTACGTGTGGGAGGCGAAGTCGGGCAAGGAGTTCGCCGTGCTCCGCGGGCACACGAAGGCGGTGACCGCGCTCGCGTGGCGCGCCGACTCGGACGCCCTCGCGTCGGCGAGCGAGGACGGCACCGTGCGCGTGTGGGACCTGCACACCGTGGCCGAGAGCGCGAAGTGGGAGGCGCACCCCGAGGGCGCGCTCGACGTCGCCTGGCACGCGGCGGGCGCGCTCGCGACCGCGGGCCGCGACGGCCAACTGCGGGTCTGGGACCAGAAGGGCAAGAAGGTCGCCGACCTCGGCCCGGCGGGCGACGCCGTGCTGCGGGTCGGGTTCACCCCGGACGCGAAGGGGGTCGCCGCGGGCGACTGGTCCGGGCGGGTGGCCGTGTGGCCGGTCGCGGGCGGCGAACCGGTTCCCGTCGCGCTGCCGGTGTCGGCGAAGGCCGCCACGCTCGCGCTGATCCCCGTGCCGACCCCCGCCCTCCCGATCGCCGCCGCGGTCCGGCCCGGCCCGGCCCCCCTCGCGGTCGGCGCGGCGGCACTTCAGGCCGAGCTCGCCCGCAAGCGTGCGGCGCTCAAGGCCGTCGAGGACGCCGCGGAGAAGCTGAAGGACGAGGCGGCGCACGACCCCAAGAACGCGGCGCTGGCGAAGGCCTACCTGCAACTGTGCGAGGCCGCGCTGGTCGTCAAGGCCGAAGTGGTCGAGGCCGAGGCCGCACTCGCGGCGACGAAGGAGGTGCGGAAGTGACGCGGTTCATCCTCGGACTGTCCCTCACGTTCGCACTCGCCCCCGCACTCGCAGCGGCCGACTGGCCGGTCTGGCGCGGGCCGAAGGGCGACGGCGTGGTCACCGACCCCGGCGTGCCGACCAGGTGGAGCGCGACCGAGAACGTGCTGTGGAAGGTGCCCGTGCCGGGCGTCGGGCACTCGTCGCCGGTCGTGTCGAACGGCCGCGTGTTCCTCACGTCGTTCGACCCGGAAACGAACGACCGGCTCCTGCTGTGCTTCGACCGCACCGGCGGCAAGCTGCTGTGGAAGCAGGTCGTGCTGACCGCGGCCCCCGAGAAAATGCACAAGGGGAACACCCCGGCGAGCGCCACCCCCGCGAGCGACGCCGAGCACGTGTGGGCCGCCTTCGTGGACGGCGACAAGGTCACCGTCGCCTGCTACGGCCGCGACGGCAAGCGGGCCTGGCTCAAGGCGTTCGACGGGTTCGCCTCCCCGCACGGGTTCTGCGGCTCGCCGGTCCTGCACGGCGACCTGCTCATCGTGAACGGCGATTCGGACGGCGACGCGTTCCTCGCGGCCCTCGACAAGCGGACCGGCGAGCAGCGGTGGAAGGTCGAGCGGCCGAACCGCACCCGGTCGTTCAGCGTCCCGCTGTTCATCGAGGTCGCCGGCAAGACCCAGATGGTCCTGGCCGGCAGCAAGTCGGTCGCGGGGTTCGACCCGGCCGACGGCAAGCAGCTCTGGGTCGCGGACAGCCCCACCGACAAGTTCGTCGCCACGGTCGCGTTCGGGCAGGGGCTCGTGTTCGCCACCGGCACCAGCCCGACGAGCACGCTCGTCGCGATCGACCCGACGGGCACCGGGAACGTCACCAGGACGCACGCGAAGTGGTCCGACACCCGGACCGCATCCTACGTCCCCTCGCCGCTCGCGTTCGGGGACCGGCTGTTCGTGGTGTCCGACTCGGGCGTCGCGACGCTGCTGGAGGCGCGGACCGGCAAGAAGGTGTGGTCCGAGCGGCTCGGGAGCCGGCTGCACCACGCCTCGCCGCTACTCATCAACGGCCTGATCCACTGCCCCGCCGACGACGGCACGACGTACGTGCTGGGCGCCGGCGACGAGTTCGAGGTGGTGGCGAAGAACGTGCTCGGCGAGGGGTGCCACGCGACCCCCGCGGTGTCCGGCGGGCACCTGTTCGTCCGCACGACCGGGCACCTGTGGTGCCTCGGCGCACGGCCGCGCACCGACGTCCCGCGGCCCTGACCGCCAACCCCGGCCAACGATCGGATGAGAAAATACGCCTCTTCTCATCCGGCTCACACGATACACATTGGATTCCGGTAGCGTGCGAGCAGCTCCCGCCGCGGTCACCCGCGACCCGGCCGACCGTGACCGAGACCCGACCCCTTGGACTGGAGTACCCATGAACGCTCCGCACCGCCTCCCGCGCCGCGGCTTCACCCTGATCGAGCTGCTGGTGGTCATCGCGATCATCGCGGTCCTGATCGGCCTCCTGCTCCCCGCGGTGCAGAAGGTACGCGAGGCCGCCGCCCGGATGAAGTGCCAGAACAACCTCAAGCAGATCGCCCTCGCGTGCCACAACGTCGAGAGCGCGACCAGCACGTTCCCCCCCGGCCTGCCCCGGTTCAACCAGGCCGACCCGCAGAACGCCCCGCACTGGCCGGGCGGTTCGACCGGGACCGGCCCGGCCAGCCAGGACCCGCCGCTGTGGTGGGTGACCGGCAACCAGGCGTTCACCGCCGGCCCGGAGGCCCGGTGCTACGGGGTGCCCTGGCCGCTCCACATCCTCTCGTACATGGAGCAGAACGCGCTGGAGAACATGCTCAGCGGCGGCGCGGCGGCCAGCGGGGGCACCTACAACATCGACCCGGCGTTCTCCGAGGAGAGCAACCCGGCCGACAACTTCGACGGGCAGCAGCACCCCTTGCCCGCCGGGCGGCGGATGGAGGTCGGGATGCAGTTCTACATGATTCCGAAGATCATGACCTGCCCGAGCAGCGGCCACAACCCGGAGGTCCAATTGAGCGATTTCGCCCTTGAGAACCTGATGAAGGGGAACTACGTGGGATGCTTCGGCGGTGGCACCTTCGGCGACGCCGCCGTGTACGGCGGGGCCAGCCCGGTGAGCGGGGTGTTCAGCCTCGTGCAGGTGAAGAAGTGGCCAGTCGAGACGCGGTTCGGGATCGGCAAGGGCACCCCGATCGTGGGCGTCACCGACGGCACCTCGAACACCGCCATGTTCAGCGAACTGCTCCCGTTCAGTGAGCCGCTCGACGCCCCCTCGTCCAACGGGAGCAGTCCGAACGGGCGGAACAGGGACGGCCGCGGGGTCACCCTTCTGGCCGGCCCCGGTGGGGCGTTCTTCCAGACGCACACCGGCCCCAACAGCGGCACCCCCGACCAGATGATGTACTGCGACGACCGCATCCCCGCGACGCACCCGGACAAGCTCCAGTGCGTGCAGAACCGGGCCGACGGGAACCAGTGGGCGGCCGCCCGGAGCAAGCACACGGGCGGCGTGAACGCGGCTTTCGCCGACGGTAGCGTGCGGTTCATCCGCAACTCGATCGACCCGACGGCGTGGAAGGCGATGGGCACCAAGTCGGGCGGCGAGCCCGCCAACACCGACTGACCACCGGCCCCGGTGAACACCCACGGAGTACCCCCAATGCACGCAATCGCTCGACTCCTGCTGGTGGCCGCCGTCGCGGTCGCCGCCGGCTGCGGCCGTTCGGACCAGTTCAACGTGCCCGACATGGGCGGAGAGGACGGCAAGCAGATCGCGACGCTCGTCGACCGGCTGAACGACGACAGCACCCGCCCGGCCCAACTCAAGCAATTGTTCGCCGCCGGCGCGACCGCGGACTCCCGGGCACTCCGGCAGTACCGGTTCGACCTGAAGGACAAGCCGGCGGTGAGCGGCGGCACCGCGACCGGGACGGTCGTACTCGAGAAGGCCTCGGGCCACGCAATGGTTGAGAAGGAGTGGGCGTTCGTGAAGGAAGGGGACAAGTGGAAGATCAAGGCGGCCCCGCTCCAGTGAGGCGGGCGACACCTCCCGGCCGGGGGTGGCTCGTCTCCCCGGCCTTTGACCTGCTGTTCGTGGCGAACCTCGGGTGGCTGCTCCTGCTGCTCCCCGGGTTCGCGACCCGGTCCGACACGTCCATCGACTTCTGGCAGATCTACTTCCTCACGCTCCCGCACCGGTGGGTCACGCTCGTCTTGGTCGCCACCGACCCGGACCGCCGCGGGGGCCGATCCCGCCGGCTCGTGCTGGTCGCCGCGCTCGCGGGGGCGGTGGTCCTGGGGGCGTTCCTGGGGACCGGCGCGTTCCTGTGCCTGGCGCTGGTCGACTTCGTGTGGAACGCCTGGCACTTCGCGTCCCAGCACGCCGGGGTGCTGCGGATGTACGCCCGCAAGGCCGGCGGCGGGAGCGAGTGGCTGGAGCGGTGGGGGCTCCGCGGGTTCGTGACCTACGCCGCGCTGCGGGCCGCGGGGTGGGCGACGGGGTGGGCCGAGGCCGACACGGCCGCGCTCGCGCGGCTCCGGCTCCTGGACCTCGCCGCGCTCGCCGTGCCCGCGGCGCTGCTCCTCACCAACCTGGTCGGGGCCACCCGCGAGCGGCTGGGGAAACTCGCGTACCTCGCGAGCGTGTGTGGGCTGTACACCGGGTTCGTTCTGAGTCTGCGGGCCGGCGAGCCGGGGCTCGTCGTCGCGTTCGCGGCCGCCGGATCGATGTTCCACGCCGTCGAGTACCTCGCGATCGTCACGCACTACGCCCGGCGGCGGGGCGAGGTGGGCGGGCCGGGGGCGTTCCGGGTGCTGGCCCGGCACTGGGTGACGTTCCTCGGCCTCTACGCGCTCGCCCTGGGTACGGTCGGCGTGTGGATGTCGCGGCCGGAGAACGGGCTCGGCACCCTGTGGCAGGGGCTGAACCTGTGGGCCGCGTTCGTCCACTACGCCTACGACGGCATGATCTGGAAGCTCCGCCGGCCGGAGACGGCCGCGGCCCTGGGGGTGTCGGACACGTGAGTACCTCCGAGTTGCGCCTGGTAGCGGGGTGCGTGCTGGCCGTGGCGGTGCCGGCGGCGGCGCTACACCTGTCCGCCCCGGACCCGCGGCTCGCCGCCGGGCTCACGGCCCCGCCGTTCGGGTGGCCGCGGCTGCTGGTCGCGCACCTCGTCGCCGCGCTGCCGCTGGGCCTGATCGCCGCACAGTGGGTCCGCTCGATTCCCGACGCCAACCGGGCGACCCGCGGGGTCTGGGTGGCGGTCGGGTTGGCGGCCGCTGGTGCCGGGGCCGTGTCTTCCCCAGGACTCGGCGAGGCCGTCGCGGGGGCCGGGGCCGTCGCCGCGCTCGTGCTGCGGGCGCTGCTCGCGGTCGGGCTGGTGCTGCCGTGGTGCGTGTGGGCGACCGACCGGCCGCCCGGCACCCCCAACGCGCCCCGGCCCGGCCTGCGGTTCGCGCTGGGCGCGGGGATCGCCCTCGTCCCGTGCGGCCTGTACGCGGAGGCCGTGGTCGCGGCCCGCACCGAGCACGCGAGCGAGTTGCTGGGCCGCGAGCGGCTCGCGCGTGCCGACGTGATCGTGGGCGGGCTGATCGAACTCGGGAGCGAGTTGCCGGTCGGCGGCCGGAGCCCGGCCGAGGTGCGCGACGCGCTCGCCGCGGCCCTGCCCCGGCTCCGGCAGGCGGCGGAGTGGCCGCTCCCCGCGGCGGCCCCGCCCGCGGCGCGCCTGAACCGTGCGGTGCTGCTGGTGCGGCTGGACCGGTCGTCGGAAGCGGCCGGGTTGCTCGAACCGCTCGCGGTCGGGAACGACACGGCGGCCCTGCTCCTCGCGACGGTGTACCGCGACCTGGGCCGGTGGGCGGAAAGCGACGCCCTCTTCTCACGCGTCCTGGACGCCGCCCTGCCCCGGGCCGCCGGCGACCCCGCCGCGCTCGCCGCGTGCCAGACGGCGATCGACGGGCTCGCGTTCAACGCCCGCGAGGACCGCCGCCCCGCCGATGTCGAGCGGGTCCTCGTGCTCGGCCTCGGGGCGCTCCCGTCCCGGGCCGCGTACTTCCACCTCCAACTCGGCCGGCACCACGCCGACGGCGGGCGACCGTTCCGGGCCGTCGAGCACCTGCGGGAGGCGGCGCGGCTCGACCCGGAGCGGTGCGCCGGGCCGGCCGAGAAGGTGCTCGGTGCCATCCGAAGTTCCACGCCCGCGTGCCTGCCGTGAGGAGGGGGCCGCGGTTCAGCGGTTCAACTCACGGCGGCACGCGATCGATCCGAACACCACCGGTGGGCGCTCCCCTCTCCTCAACCCAACAGGCGGGAACACACATGAAGGTTAGCTTGTACGTCGCGTCCGGCACGCACCAGGGGAAGGTCATCCCCGTCACGACCCAGGAGTTCGCCATCGGCCGCGACCGGGCGTGCCACCTGCGGCCGGCCAGTCAGGCCATCAGCAAGCGGCACTGCGGCCTGGTCGTGCGGGACGGCCTGGTGTACCTCACCGACTTCGGGAGCACCAACGGCACGCTCGTGAACGGTGTGATGGTGCGGTCGGAAGAGGTCGAGGTGCCGCCGGGCTCGACGCTGACGATCGGGCCGCTCGACTTCATCCTGCGGGTCGACGCCGAGGACGAGGCGGGGGCTCCGGTGCCGATCTCGGGGACCGGGACGGAGGCCGAGCAGTACGTGTCGGCCGTGGCCGACGCCCGCAGCGTGGAGAACACGGCCGCCATGCTCCTCGCGCTGGACGACGAGGGCGGTGTCCGCGACGGCAGCACGGTGACCGAGTTGCCCCTCCAAAGCGCCGCCGAGACCCGGGTGGGCGACGCCCTGCCGCCGGCCGCCAAGCCCGACGACAAGAAGAAGGCGACCAGCCGCGAGGAGATGACCGCCGCCGCGGGCGCGATCCTCCGCAAGCTCATGCGCCGCCCGAAGTAGCCGGACCCGGCGGCCCGCGGTGCCGCTCGGGTCACCGGGCGTCGCCTCCACGCGCGGCCGTCAAGAACCGAACGCCGCGACCGCCGAATGCTCTCCGGGGGGCCGCGTCACCCTGAGACCCGCGGCGAGGGCATGAGCCACTCTGCCAGTTCCTGCGTCTCGCGGCCCACCGCGAACGTCTGCCCGTCGATCTGAGTCACGGGCACGATCCCGATCTTACTGTTCGTGACGAACACCTCGGTCGCGCTCGCGAGAGCGGCCCGCGGGAGCGCCTGCTCGCGGATCGGGAGCGGCGCGTGGGCCAAGAGGTGCTGGCGCACCGTTCCCGGGAGGAGGTCGCCGTTCGCGGGCGGGGTCGCCCAGCCGTCCGGGAGCCGGACGAACAGGTTGGCGTGGGCCATCTCAAGCACGTTGTCCCCGGCGTCGACCATCAGGGCACCGTCGAACCCGGCGTCGTGCGCCCGCTGGTTGGCCGCTAGTCGCCCGCCGTACTGGAACGTCTTCCACACCCGGTACGGCTCGTCCCTGGGGGCGACGGTCGGGCACGTCCGGAGCCGCACCGCCGCCAGCGGCGCCGGGATCAACTGCGCGCTCATCCACACCACCCCGGGCCGCTTCGCCGCCGGCACCCCCGCCGTCACGTTCAGGCGGATCACCAGGTCGCACCCCGCCAGGGCGCGGGCGTACCGCGCGACTTCCGCGGCGTCGGGGAGCCGGGCCGGGTCGACGCCGATGCCGAGGTCCGCTGCCGTGCGGAGGAGCCGCTCGGTGTGGAGCGGCCACAGCCACGGGACGTGGTCGACCGTCCGCGTGCTCTCCCAGATGCCCCGCCCGAACAGCAGCCCCTCGTCGGACGGGTCGATGTAGAACTGCTCCCGCGGCACGGTCCGGCCGTTCACCCACACCAGGGTGACGACCCGGACGAGTTCGTCGACGACGTGTGCGGGGAGGTTCGGGGGCACGTCGAGCCCGTGCGACTTCAGGACCGCCACGGGGTCCGAAACGGGCAACTGGTTCCGCGCCGGCGTGCTGCCGTCGCTCGTGATCGGAGCCCACAGGTGCTGACGCGGGTCCGACGGTTGTTGGGGCATGTGTGCTTCCGGCGCGTGCAACTAAGGGACGGGACGAAGTTCGACCGTTCGCTGCGGGCTCGGCGAACCGCTTCGAACAACGCAAGGGAATGCTACTCCGCGATCGCTGTGTGGATGCGAAATCGCGACCGGGATGGGCGTGGCCTCCTGCTGGACCGGCCTGGTTCATCCCACAGCACAACTTCGGCTATCATCACAATTCCATGCCAGAGCAATATTTCATCTTTAGAAGTGATTTTTCACGCTGATTATGGTCCACATTATCCCATAGATGAATTTTCTACTTTTTCCAGGCAAGAATATTCATCTTTAACATGGATTCGATTTCTCGCCGCGTCGCGGTAAGCCGATTTCATCCGCATCAATGTGCGACGCAAATCGTTTTTGATTAGGTATTTATGGCGATAAATTGTGTTTCTTCGCCGAGAATTGGACGTTACCGTCCGGTAGGCTAAGCTGGGAAGAATAGGCGGCCCCACTTTCCGAATCTGATATTTGCTGACAGGCGTGATTCGAGACCCCCTATTATCGTTATCGAGATCTGTTTTCTCTCCGTGTCGCACTTTTTCGTCGTTTCTGTTGAGATCGCCCATGACCAACTTCGGAACCCTCTGCTCGTTCACCTCCCCCCTCCCGCCTCCGCTCCCCTCTGGACTCGGGCTCGGTCAGACGCGGGGTTAGCGGTCGGAACCACGTTGGTTCCGAGTTGCCCCAGCGATGCCTGCTCCACCGTTCCTCTGATTCACTCGAACGACGTTTCACGAGCGACCGCGGCCGCTCCCGGAATCTGTCTCGTCGCTCGGCGGTGCGTGCCGCGACGGCCGGTCATTACTCCTTGATTTTCCATTTGTTATTCTTTCGAGAAGACAAACATGCTTTACGTTTCCAGGTGGCTCGCTCGACTGCACCGCCCCGCCCGCCCGATCGTGACGCGGCCGAAGCGGGACAAGATGTCCCTGCTCGTGGAACAGCTCGAGTGCCGCGACATCCCGTCGGCGACGTTCACGGGAACGGTCCTTCAGGACTTCAACGCGAACGGGCGGGTCGATAACGGAACGACGAACCAGACCGCGAACGCCGGGAACGCCGTCAACGCGGCATCGGGGAACGTCCGCGGGTCGCAGGACAGCGTGCCGCTCGCCGGGGTCACGGTCACCGCGTACGACGCCACGAACATGGCCGTCGGGACGGCGACCTCGGCGGCCAACGGCACCTACACCCTGACCGTGCCGGACAGCGTCGCGCTGCGGGTGCAGTTCACCGTCCCCGCGTCCCTCACGGGCCAGGGGTACACGGTCTCCCCGCAGGGGGCCGACAACGGCACCACGGTGCAGTTCTTCGCCGCCCGGGCGAGCGGGTCGTCGACGCCGCTGAACTTCACGGTCGTCCGCAACGGCGAGTTCAGCGTCGACAACCCGCAGATCATCACCGCACAGTACCTGTTCGGGGACCAGGTGAGCGGGCCGGGGAAGAACCTCCCGGCGGTGCGCGGGAGCCTGTACAACGCCGGTGCCGTGAACACCGGGGCCATCAACCTCGGCACCACCGACGTCCACCCGTCCCCGTACGACGCGCCGCTCAGCGGCGGCGCGACCGGGACTCCGACGCACACGTTCGAGACGCCCGCTGGCCAGGTCGGCACCGTCTTCGGCCTCGCCTACAACCAGGCAAACAACGAGGTGTACGCGAGCGCGTACACCAAGCTCCACACCGGCTACGGGCCGACCGTCGGCGCGTTCAGCGGGAACGGCACGGTGTACACGATCGACCCGACTACCGGCACAGCGACGAAGTTCGTGAACCTGAACGAGTTGTTCGGGGCCGGCAGAGCGGGGTTCGACTTCCGGGCCGGGTACACGCCAGAAACCACGACGACGGTCGGCGCGTCGCAGTTCTTCGAGGACAGCCTCAACGTGACCAGCGCCGAACTCCGCAACGGGAGCTGGGACACGGTCGGCAAGACCTCCCTGGGCGGGATCGCGTACGACCCGGTCAACCAGAAGCTGTTCGTGATGAACCTGGCCGACCGGATGCTGTACGTCATCCCGACGAACCTCGCCGGCCCGGTCACCGTGGGCGACATCGAGACCGTTTCGATCCCGTTCGACGCCCCGTTCGCCACGGGTACCGCCGGGGACGACCTGCGGCCGTTCGCGGTCACGTACCACCAGGGCCAGATCTACGTCGGCATCGTGAACAGCGCGGAGAGCACCATCACCGTGGCCGAGCCCGGCGGCGACCCGACCCAGTTGCGGGCCTACGTGTACGCGTTCGACCCGGTCACGAACACGTTCGGCGCGAGCCCCGTGTTCACGACCGGCGACGCGACCGAAGGCGGCCTCGCGTACCCCCGGGACTTCGCCGCCCGGTACACGAGTGCGGGGCGGTCCGACTGGAAGCCGTGGACCCCGACGTTCAAGAACAACAGCACCGCCGGCCTGGTGTACGCCCAGCCGATGCTCAGCGGCATCTCGTTCGACGTCTCGGGGAACATGACCCTGGCGTTCCGCGACCGGGTCGGCGACCAGGGCGGCAACTTCACCCCGGCCAACGCGGCCAGCATCACCACGAACTTTGAAACCTACCCCGCGGGCGAACTGCTCCGCGCGGCCGGCGACCCCGTCAACGGCTGGACCCTCGAGTCGGGCGGCCGCTCCGACGGGCTGGGCGCGGGGCCGACCAACCGGAACTTCGGCCCCGGAACGGGGCCGGGGGCACGCGGGTACTTCTACCACCAGCAGGACTACGCCCCGCCCACCGGCGGCCACGGGTACGTCACCAGCGGCAGCGTCACCCAGGTGCCGGGGTTCCCGGACCTCGTCGTCACGTCCTACGACCCGGTGCTGAACCGCGACTTCCAGACGGGCGGCGTCCGGTGGATGGACAACACCACCACCGGGTCCCTGTCCAAGGCGTACTACCTGTACCTGATGGACAACACCTCAACGGTCCAGAACTTCGGCAAGGCCTCGGGCATCGGCGGGGTGACGTACGCGACCCCGGCGGCCCCCGTCGAGATCGGCAACCGCGTGTGGCGGGACGCGAACGGCAACGGCACCCAGGACGCCGGTGAGAGCCCGATCGCGGGCGTCACCGTGAAGTTGTTCGCACAGGGGGCCGACCCGGCCACCGCCACGCCGCTGGGTACCGCGGTCACCGACGCCAACGGGAACTACTACTTCTCGTCCGACCCCAACCGCACGGACACCACCAGCGCGGACTACGGCATCGCGGGCCTGACCCCGGGAACCACTGGCTACACCGTCGTCTTCGACACGGCGTCCGCGGCCCTCACCGGGATGGTGCCGACGTTCGCCGACCGGGGCGGGGACGACACGATCGACTCCGACGCGGTGCTGATTTCCGGGTTCCTGCGGGCCACGGTGGACACCGGTGGCCCCGGCAGCGCCGACCACTCCGTCGATGCCGGGTTCTACACCCCGGTGCGGGTGGGCGACTTCGTGTGGGACGACCTGAACGGGAACGGCCTCCAGGACAACGCCGAGCCCGGGATCGCGGGCGTGACGCTCACCCTCACCGGGACCGACGGTGCCGGCAACGCGGTCAGCCTGACGGACACCACCGACGCCGATGGCAAGTACCTGTTCGACGCCCTGCCCCCGGGCACGTACGCGGTCGAGGTCGACGCCGCCAACTTCACCGCGGGCAACGCGCTCTTCGGGTACGTGGTGACCGCACAGGACCGGGGCGGCGACGACGCTCTCGACAGCGACGACCCCACCGGCACCGGCACCACCCCGGCGGCCCTCACCAGCGGCGGGGAAGACCTGACCCTCGACTTCGGGTACTACCGGCCCGTCACCGTCGGCGACTTCGTCTGGAACGATGCGAACGCCAACGGCATTCAGGACACCGGCGAACTGGGCATCGCGGGCGTGACGCTCACGCTCGCCGGCACGGACGGGGCCGGCAACGCGGTCAGCCTGACGGACACCACCGACGCCGATGGCAAGTACGAGTTCACCGCCCTGGCCCCGGGCACGTACCAGATCACCGTCGCCGCCGCCAACTTCGCCGCCGGCGGCACGCTCCGCGGGTACTCGGCCTCGCCGACCGGCCAGGGCACGGCCGCGACCGATAGCAACGGCAGCCCGAGCGGCACCACCCCGCTCGCGCTCGAGAGCGGCGACGACGACCCCACCATCGACTTCGGCTACTACGCGCCGGTGACGATCGGCGACTTCGTCTGGCACGACCTGAACGGCAACGGGCTCCAGGACAACGGCGAGCCCGGCATCGCGGGCGTGGTCCTGCTCCTCACTGGAACGGACAGCCTCAACAACCCGGTCACCGGCACGGCCACGACCGACGCCAACGGCAAGTACCAGTTCGTCGAGGACCCGGGCACCTATGTGGTGTCCGTCGATCCCGCGAACTCCCTCGCCGGCGGCAAGCTCTTCGGGTTCGTTCCAACGGCCCGGAACCAGGGACTCGACGACACGGTCGACAGCGACGACCCCACCGGCACCGCCACCACCCCGGACACCCTCGCCATCGGCGACGACGACCCGACCATCGACTTCGGGTTCTACCAGCCCGTCACCGTGGGCAACTTCGTGTGGGACGACCTGAACGGGAACGGGGTCCAGGACGGGGGCGAACCGGGCATCGCCGGCGTCACCCTCACCCTCACCGGGACCGACGGGGCCGGCAACCCGGTCACCCTCACCGACACCACCGACGCCGACGGCAAGTACCTGTTCGACGCCCTGCCCCCGGGCGCGTACTCGGTGGAGGTCACCGACTCCGGCAACGTGCTCGACGGGTACGTGGTGACGGCCCGGGACCAGGGGGCCGACGACGCCCTCGACAGCGACGACCCCACCGGCACCGACACCACCCCGGACACCCTCGCCATCGGCGACGACGACCCGACCATCGACTTCGGGTACTACCGGCCCGTCGCCGTCGGTAACTTCGTGTGGCTCGACACGAACCGCGACGGCATCCAGGACACCGGCGAACTCGGCATCGCGGGCGTGACGCTGACCCTCGCCGGGACCGACGGGCTCGGCAACGCGGTCACCGACACGGCCGTCACCGACGCCGACGGAAAGTACGAGTTCACCGACCTGCCCCCGGGTGCCTACGCGGTGACCGTGGCCCCCGCCAACTTCACCGCCGGCGGGAAACTCGCGGGGTTCCTCCCGTCCCCGACCGGTCAGGGCACGACCGCGACCGACAGCAACGGGAGCCCGAGCGGCACCACCCCGGCGAGCCTGCCGAGTGGGGCGATCGACCCGGACCTCGACTTCGGGTTCTTCCCGACGGCCGACCTGAGCCTGACCAAGACGGTCGACCGCCCGGCCGCCGCCATCGGCACTCGGGTGGTCTTCACCGTCACGGTGCGGAACGACGGGCCGATCGCGGCCACCGGCGTCTCGGTCCTGGACCAACTCCCGGCCGGGTTCACGTTCGTCCGGAGCAGTGCCGGGGCCGCGTACAACAGCGCCACCGGCACCTGGACCGTCGGGAGCCTCGCGGTGGGCGGGTCCCGCACGATGACGATCACCGCCCGCGTCACCGCCGCGGGGCCGTACGCGAACTTCGCCGAGGTCGCGACCTCCGACCAACCGGACATCGACTCAACCCCGGGCAACGGGCCGCAGCAGGTGCCCGAGGACGACGAGGCGACCGCGGTGGTCACGCCGTCGCTGTCGCCGCCGCCCCCGCCCCCGCCGCCCCCGCCGGCCCCGGCCAGCCTCTCCGGGCTGGTGTACGTGGACTCGAACAACGACGGCGTGCGGCAGGCGAGTGAGCCGGTGATCCCGGGGGCGACTGTGACCCTGTTCAACTCCACGACCGGGGCCAAGGTCGCGACCACGACGACGGCCGCCAACGGCACGTACGCGTTCACGAACCTGGCCCCCGGGACGTACCGCGTCACCGAGACGCAACCGGCCGGGTACGCCGACGGCAAGGACACCGTGGGCTCCGCCGGCGGCACCCTCGTGGCCCCGGACACGATCACGGCGATCCCCCTGACCGCGGGCACCAACGCGACCGGGTACAACTTCGGCGAGCTCCGCCCCGGGCTCGGCGGCAAGGTGTTCCTGGACACGGACAAGGACGGCACCCTGGACCCCGGCGAGACCGGCATCCCGGGGGTCACGATCACCCTGCGGAACGCGGACGGCACCGTGGTCGGCACGGCGGCGACCGACGCGAGCGGGAACTACGTGTTCCCGAACCTCGCGCCGGGCACGTACACCGTCACCGAGACGCAGCCGACGATCTACGGGAACCCGCCGGCCGGGCCGTTCGCCCCGGACGCCCGCACGGTCACGATCACCAGCGCGTTCGTCACCGAGCAGAACTTCGGCGACACGCCGGCCGGCATCTCGGGGTTCGTGTACCAGGACCCGAACAACGACGGGGTGAAGCAGCCGTCCGAGGCCCCGATCCCGGGCGCGACGGTGACCCTGTTCAACGCCGCCACCGGCGCACAGGTCGGGACCACGACGACCGGGGCCGACGGGGGCTACAACTTCAACAACCTGCCGGCCGGGACGTACCGCGTCGCCGAGACGCAGCCGGCCGGGTTCACCGACGGCCGGGACTCGGTCGGGAGCGTCGGCGGCACCCTCGTGCCGACGGACACGACCACCAACATCGTCCTGCCGGCGGGCGTCCTCGGGACCAACTACAACTTCGGCGAACTCACGGGGAACCGGCTGTCGGGCACCGTGTACTTCGACGACAACCAGGACTCGGTGTACCAGCCCGCGGGCGGCGACCGGCCGCTCCCGGGCATCCCGGTCACGCTCCGGAACGCCGCCGGCGCGGTCGTGGGCACCACCCTGACCGCGGCCGACGGGTCGTACTCGTTCGCGAACCTGCCCGCCGGGACGTACACGCTGACCGAGACGCAGCCGGCCGGGTACGGGAGCAGCGAGGTCCCGTTCAACGTCCGCACGGTCACGATGCCCGCGACCGGGAGCGTCACGAACCAGAACTTCGGCGACACCCTGGGGTCGATCGCGGGCCGGGTGTACCGGGACTACAACCTGAACGCCGTGTTCGACACCGCCAGCCAGAACCCGGACACGGGCCTCGCCGGGGTGCGGGTGACGCTGAGGAACGGGGCCGGGGTCGTGGTCGCGACGACCACGACCAACGCCAACGGGATGTACCGGTTCACCGGGCTCGTCCCCGGCCGGTACACGGTCGCGGAGGCGCAGCCGCCGCGGCCCACGACGCTGACCAACGGGTTCTACGACGGGGCCGACAACCTGGGCAACCTGGGCGGGACGCTCCCGGTCAAGAACTCGATGAGCCTGGTGCTGGGGGTCGACCCGGCGACGCGGATCAGCCAGAACGGGCGGGGCTACAACTTCGGCGAGCTGCCCCCGGCCGACCCGAACGGGTACGTGTACCTGGACGTGAACCGCAACGGGGTCCGGGACGCCGGGGACCGGGGGATCGCTGGCGTCGCGATCACGATCAGCGGGACCGCGTTCGCGGGCACCCCGTTCGCCCGGCCGATCACCGGTGCCGACGTGCCCGGCGGGAGCCTGACGGTGCTCACCAACGCCAACGGGTTCTACGAGTTCAACCCGATCCCGCCGGGGGTGTACGCGATCCGCGAGGCCCAGCCGGCCGGGTTCCTCGACGGCCTGGAGTCGAACCGCGACCCGTCCGGCCCGGCCCCGACGGTCGGCAACGACGTGTTCTCGAACATCCTCCTGAACCCGTTCCCGGTCCGCGGGCCGTTCGACTTCGGGGAGCTCCTCCCGGCCGGCGGCCTGGCCCCGTCGAAGCGCGACCTGCTCGGCAGCGCCATGTGAGTGGTGTCCCGTTGCGGACGCCCGCCGGACGGCGGAGCCCGCGGGGCCGGCCCCGCGGGCTCCGCCGTTTACCGGCCCCAAGCGCGGCGTGCCGCCGGCCGAACTGGACGGCGGGGAATCTTGCACTACGTTACTCGGTTCCCCCCTGGAGGTTTGTCGACGATGGCGAAGGCGAAGAGCAAGAAACCGGTGATCGAAGACGAGGACACTGGCCCGGAACCGGAACCCGTTCTGGCCGCCCCGGTGCGGCGGCCCGAGTCCGACATGGTTCTCGATTTGGAGGGGTACGGCGGAGAGGTCGCCAGCGCGTTGATCGTGAACGGACTGCGGGCGTACCTGTCGGTCGTGAACAAGGGCGTGAACGTGGTCGCCGCGAACCGGGCGCACACCGCGTTCGCGCCGGTGCGGGTCGAGGCCTGTGTCGCGGGGCTCGACGTGAAGCGGGACGAGGCCAAGGCGCTGGTCGACGGCCACGGCGTGCTGGCGTTCCTGCTCGACGACGGCGACGAGCGGGTGCGGTACTTCCTCCCCGTCTCCGAGTACCTCGAAATGGCCGAGGACCGCGGCGAGAGCGGCCTGCGACTCGAGATCGAGGAGCACGCGAAGTGGCTCGAGAAGTACCGGGGGCACCCGGGCGTCCGCCGCGCGTTCGCCCAACTGCTCGGGTGACCGCGGCCGGCGGCTGCGGAGGGACGTGTGCCACTTTTGCACCCCGACCTGCCGATCACCTCGCGGCCGGCCGCCGGCACCAGTCGGAGTTTCAATCGGGGCGGGCCGCGCAGACCGCCCCAGTCCCGCAAGCCCCCACCGCACTGCCGCCCCATTCCGCCCAATCGCCGCATCCCCCCCGGGCGCGGCCCCCGCGCCGTGCCGAGCAGCGAGATTGCGCGGTCCGGCGCTCGGGTTGCTACTCCCCCTCCCGCCGCGGCCAACTCGGGGCCGCACTCACGGACAGCGGAGGAATCAACGTGAATCGCACTCTACTCGGCACGGTCGCCCTGACGGTTCTCGCCTGCTCGACGGCGTCGGCACAGCCCCGCGAGCGGCTCCGCGACCGCCTCGCGCCGGCGCCCACCGAGACCCTGGACGCGGCGGCGACGGTCCTCGCGGACCTGTCGAAGATCCCGGAGAAGAGCATCCCGCCGGCCCTCCTGGCCGACGCCCAGGGCGTGGTGGTGGTCCCGCGCGTCATCAAGGCCGGGTTCATCGTCGCGGGTGCCGGCGGCCACGGCGTCGTGCTCGCGCGGGACAAGGACGGGAAGTGGGGCGGGCCGGTGTTCATCAACTTCGGGGGCGGGTCGGTCGGGTTCCAGGCCGGGGTCGAAGCGACCGACGTCGTGCTGGTGTTCCGCGACCGCAAGAGCCTCGACCGGTTGCTCGAGGGCAAGGGGAAGTTCACGCTCGGGGCCGACGCGTCGGTCGCGGCCGGGCCGGTCGGGCGGACGGCCGCCGCCGGGACCGACGTGAAGTTGGGGGCCGAGATCATCTCGTACTCGCGGAGCCGCGGCCTCTTCGCCGGGGTGGCGCTGGACGGGTCGGTGCTCCGGCCGGACCCGACCGTGAACGCGACGTTCGGAGCGGACGCGCGGCCCGAGGTGGCCCGACAGGTCGCCGCACTCAAGGAGGTGCTCGACCTGATGAGTTCGACGACCCCGCCCGCCGATCCGGCGAAGGTCGCGCCGCCGCTCCCCGCACCGCTCCCGACACCGGCACCCCCAGTGGTTCCCGGTCGCCCGTGAGCCGGCGGTAACCGAGTCTGCCGATGATGATGAGCGCGGCCGCACCAGCAATGGTGCGGCCGCGTCACTTCGCCACGGGTTCGAGGACGACCAGGACCGGGCGGTGGTCGGATGCGACCGGTTCGTTGATGACGACGGCGCTGGCCACGCGGAACCGCTCGGCGGGGCGGAACAGGACGTGGTCGATCTGCTGCGCCGGACGGTCCACCGGGACCGTGAGCAGCCCCTTCCCGGCGGTGGCGTCCGTCCACTTCGCGGTCAGTGCGGCGAACGCCTTGCTCTCGGGCGTGGTGTTCAGGTCGCCCGCGAGAATGACCGGGCGGTCGGTACCGGCGAACAGCTCGTTGAGTTTCGCCGCCTGTTGGTCCCGCTCAGCGGCGAATTGGTGGTCGAGGTGCGTTGTCACGAACGACAACTCCCGGCCGTCGATCTTCACCCGCACCTCGAACGCGACCCGCGCCTCCTGCTTCGGCGCACCGGGCAGCGGGTGAACGGTACCCGCGCCGAGCGGGAACCGCGACAGGACCCCCTGACCGTACCCCCCGCCCTGGAAGTCGATCGCCTTGCCGAACGCCCCGTTCAGGCCGGTGAGCCGGGCGAGCTCGGCCGTCTGATCGACCCCGCCGGTCCGCTTCGTCCGGTCGTCCAGTTCCTGGAGGGCGACGAGGTCCGGGTCGGCGGCGCGGATCACTTTCGCGACGCGCGGCAGGTCGAGTTTCCCGTCGGTCCCCTCGCAGTGGTGGACGTTGTAGCACAGCACGCGGAGGGTGGTCTTCTGGTCCGGCGCGGCCGGGCGGAGGACCGCGGTGGCCGGGAAGTGGTCCGACGGGACCCGCCCGTCGCGGGCCGTGCGGTCGATGCCGGCGAGCCGCACGTCCCAGTCCCGCGAGCACCCGATCCAGTCGATGCGGTCCCCGCCCGTGGCGGCCGGGTCGAACCCGGTGAACGTGCCCTCGCTCTTCCCGCGTTTCGGGTGCGCGACCCGGAACGTGTCCACGACTGGCGACGGTTGGTCTTCAAACTTGCCGAACAGCCCGGCGTACGGTTCGCTCCCCTCGCCGGCGTTGAAGTCGCCGGTGACGACCACCCGGCACCCCTTGCCGAGTTCGGCGACCTTCGCTCGGATGAGCCGTGCGGACTCGAGCCGCGCTTTCTCGCCGCGGTGGTCGAGGTGGGCGTTCAGGAACAGCATTGGCTTGCCGTCCGGCGCGGTCCGGTCCTTGAGTTTCACCCAGGTGGCGACCCGCGGGAGCGCGGCGTCCCACCCCTTGCTGCCGGGCTTGTCGGGCGTCTCGCTGAACCAGAAGTGGCCGCCGTCGAGCTTCTCGAAGCGGTCCGTGCGGTAGAACACTGCGGCCATCTCGCCGGCGTCCTTGCCGTCGTCCCGCCCGGCGGCGAGCGCCGCGTACCCGGTGAGTTTCTCGGCCAGGAAGTCCCGCTGTGCGGCCAGCGTTTCCTGCGTCCCGAGCAGGTCCGGGTCGAACGCGGCGACCGTCTCCGCGAGGAACCCCTTCCGCTTGTCCCAGGCGTTGTCGCCGTCCCTCGCCGTGCCGTAGCGGATGTTGAAGCTCATCACCCGCACCGGCGCGACCGCAGGCGCAGCGGCCGCCGGTGCGGGCGGCGCGGGCGGGTCGGCCGCGGGTGAAGCGACCGCGACACAGGCCGTGAACAACAGGACAAGCCGAACCATTTGGGAACTCCGCGTGGGCGAACGGTCGCGTGGCAACGGGCTGAACAGAAACGGGAAATTACATGTCGCCGTTCAGCCGGACCGCCCGGCGGACCGATAAAACGTGGACGATCAGCCGGGTCCCACCCCGGCCGCGTGGACCCGCGCCCGGCGTTCTCGGGAGGCTGATGTGGCGACCGCACTTGGAATGCGCCGGGCGGCACGGTGGCTCGCCGGTGCGGGGGTGCTGATGCTCCCGGCCTGCACGACGCTCGACCCCGCCGACGCGCTCCTCCCGCCGCCGGCCCGATCGGTGGCCCCGGTTAGTGTACCGAGCCCCAAGGCCCCGGCGGTCGTTCCGGTCGGACACGTCGAGACCGCGACCGACGAGCGGGACGCGCCCCCGGCGGGCGCGCCCGCGAGCCTGCCGACGGTTCCGCCCGCGGAGGGCCAGGGGAAACCGCTCCCGATCACCCTGCCGACCGCACTGTCCCTGGCGAGCGCCAGCCCGCTCGACATTCAGATCGCCGGGGAGCGGCTCCGGGCCGCCAACGCGGCGCTCGACCGGGCGAAGGTGCTGTGGCTCCCGAACGTCGGCCTCGGGATCGACTACTTCCGCCACGACGGCCAGATCCAGGACGTGGGCGGGTTCGTGTTCTCGACCAGCAAGACGTCGTTCTTCGTCGGGGCCGGCCCGACCGCGGTGTTCTCCGTCGGCGACGCCCTGTTCGCCCCGCTCGCGGCCCGCCAGGTCGTCCGCTCGCGGCAGGCCGACGTGCAGACCGCGCGAAACGACACGGCGCTGGCCGTGGCCGAGGCGTACTTCACCGTTCAACAGGCCCGCGGCGAGGTGGCCGGGTCCATCGACGCGCTCCGCCGCGCCGACGAACTGGTGAAGCTCACCCAGAAGGTCGCCCCGGACCTCGTCCCGACCGTCGAGGTGAACCGGGCCAGGGCCGAGTCGGCCCGGCGGCGACAAACGTTGGAGTCCGCCTACGAGCGGTGGCAGGTCGCCAGCGCCGACCTCACCCGGCTGTTGCGCCTCGAACCCGGCACGCTGGTCGAGCCGGCCGAGGAGCCGTCGCTCACGGTCGAGTTGATCGACCCGGGCGCGGCCCCGGACGACCTCGTCCCGATCGCCCTGACGCACCGCCCGGAACTCGCTTCCGATCAGGCCGTGATCCAGGCGACCCTGGCCCGGGTCCGCCAGGAGAAGGCCCGGCCGTTCGTCCCGACCGTCGCCTTCCGGGGGGCCGGGGCGCAGGTCGCCGGCCTGGCCGGCGGGTACTTCGGCGGCGGGTTCAACGATGAACTGGGCAAGTTCGGCGGGCGGTTCAGTTTCGACCTCCAGGCGGTCTGGGAGATCCAGAACCTCGGGCTCGGGAACCGCGCCACGGTCCGCGAGCGGGCGGCCGAACAGCGGCTGGCGCTGCTCCAGTTGCTCCGGACCCAGGACCGCGTGACGGCCGAAGTGGTCCAGGCCCACGCCCGGGTGCGGCGGTCGGCGAACCGGCTGAGGGCGGCGACCGCCGGGGTGGCCGACGCGGTCGAGACGGCCGAGAAGAACCTCCGGGGGCTGGTCCCGGGCAAGCGGGTGGGGGACCAGCTCACGCTCGTGTTCCGCCCGCAGGAGGCGGTCGCCGCGGTCGCGGCGCTCGACCAGGCGTACCGGGACTACTATGCCGCCGTAGCCGACCACAACCGGGCGCAGTTCCAGCTCTACCGGGCGCTCGGCCACCCGGCCCAGTGCCTGATGAACGCGGCGGCCGCTCCCACCGCGACGACCGTTCCGGCCGCGGACCCGAAGTAGCCCCCGTACACTACCACTCGCGGTCCCGGGGAGTTACCATCCAGCTACCCGTACTCGCGCAGACACCTTGATGAACCCGATCACCGCTGCCCTCAACCGCCCGGTCACCGTGCTGGTGCTCGTCCTCGGCACCGTGTTCGCGGGGGGCCTGGCGTTCACCCGGATGAAGGTGGACATCTTCCCGGCCCTCGACCTTCCCGTCATCTACGTGTGCCAGCCCTACGGCGGGATGGACCCGCAGCAGATGGAGGGGCTGATCGCCAACTACTACGAGTACCACTTCCTCTACATCAACGGCATCCACCACGTCGAGTCGAAGAACGTCCAGGGCATGTCGATCATGAAGTTGTACTTTCACCCCGGCACCGACATGGCCCAGGCCATGGGCGAGACGGTGGGGTACGTCAACCGCTCGCGGGCCTTCATGCCGCCCGGGACGGTCAACCCGTTCATCATGAGGTTCGACACCGGGAGCGTGCCGGTCGGCTACCTGGTGCTGTCGAGCGAGGCGCGGACCATCGGCGACATCCAGGACAAGGCGCTGTTCAAGGTCCGGCCGATGTTCGCCGCCATTGAAGGGGTGAGCGCCCCGCCGCCGTTCGGCGGGAGCCAGCGGACCGTGGTCGTGCGGGCCGACCCGGACCGGCTGCAGGCGTACAAGGTGTCGGCCGACGACGTGGTGAAGAGGCTGGCCGAGGGCAACACCATCGCCCCGTCCGGGCAGATCCGGGACGCCACCCGGATGCCGCTCGTGCCCAGCAACGCGATGGTGGTGCAGCCCGCCGAACTCGGGGCCATCGAAGTGAAACCGGGGGTGTTCCTGCGCGACGTGGTCAAGCGGAACCCGGTGACCGGCGCGCCGCTGATCGACGACGCGAGCGACGTCCCGACCGGGTACGCGCTCGTGAACGGCAAGCGGGCGGTGTACATCCTGGTGACCAAGCGGGCCAGCGCCTCGACGCTCGACGTGGTCAAGAAGGTCCGGGCCAACCTGCCGAAGATGCAGGCCGAACTGCCGGACGACATCCGGGTGAGCTTCGAGTTCGACCAGTCGCCGTACGTCACCAACTCGATGAAGGGGGTGGCGTTCGAGGGGCTGCTCGCGGCCGGGCTCGTCGGCCTGATGGTCCTCGTGTTCCTGCGCGACTGGCGGTCGGTGGTGGTCGTCGTACTGAACATCCCGTTCGCGCTGGTCGCGGCGCTGGTCGCCCTCTGGCTCACCGGCGAGTCGATCAACCTGATGACGCTGGGCGGGTTGGCCCTGGCGGTCGGCATCCTCGTGGACGAGTCGACCGTCGCGGTCGAGAACATCCACGTCCAGATGGAGAGGACGCCGTCGGTGGCGCTGGCGGTGTGGCGGGGGGTGACCGAGACGGCGGTGCCGCGGCTCCTCGCGATGCTGTGCATCCTGGCCGTGTTCATCCCGTCGTTCCTGCTGGAGGGGGCCGCCCGCGGGCTGTTCCGGCCCCTCGCGCTGGCCGTCGGCTTCTCGATGGTCGCCAGCTACGTCCTGTCCAGCACGTTCGTCCCGGTCCTCTGCGTCCTGTTGCTCAAGAACACGCACCGTGGATCCGCCGCGGCGGCGACGTCCGGCGCGTACGGCCGTGCGGTCGGCCGCCTGACCGCGCTGCGGTGGGTGCTGGTGCCCGCGTACCTCGCCCTCGCCGGAGCGACCGTGGCGCTGGTCGGCCCGCTCCTCGGGACCGAGATCTTCCCGCAAGTGGACGCCGGCTCGTTCCAGCTCCGGGTCCGGGCACCGACGGGTACCCGAATCGAGGAAACGGAGGCGATCACGCAGGAGGCCCTCCGGTACCTCGGGGACGAGGTGCGGGCCGCCGGCGGGGAGGTCGAGATCACCCTCGGGTACGTCGGGGTGGTGGCGTCCAGCTACCCCATCAACGCCGTGTACCTGTGGATGGGCGGGCCGCACGAGTCGGCGGTCCGGATCGCCCTGAAGCCCGGCCCCGTCCGCATCGACGCGCTGAAGGCCCGGCTCCGCGAGACGCTCCCCGCCCACCTCCGGGCGTGGACGGCGGCGCGGTGGCGGCAGCCGCCGTTCGCACTCGCGGCCGACGTCGCCGACCGCCGGGCGAACGAGCTCCGGCTGTCGTTCGAGCCGGCCGACATCGTCAACGAGGTCATGAGCTTCGGCTCCCCCACCCCGATCGAGGTGCAGGTGTCCGGGTCGAACGTGGCGGCCAACCGGGCCCACGCCGAGAAGGTGCGGGCCGAGCTGGCGAAGGTCCCGGCCCTGAAGGACCTCCAGTTCTCCCAGCCGCTCGACTACCCGACCGTGGAGGTGCAGGTGGACCGGGAGAAGCTCGCGGCCACCGGCGGGACCGCCGCGGACGTGGCCCGGGCGATCACCCCGTTCACCTCGTCCAGCCGGTTCACCGTCCCGAACTACTGGCGCGACCCGGCCTCGGGCGTCGGCTACCAGGTGCAGGTCGAGGTGCCGTTCGTACTGGTGAACTCGGCGAAGGACCTCGAACTCGTGCCGGTCGCCTCGAACGGGGACGGCACGGTGCTGGTGCGGGACGTCGGGGTGGTGAAGGAGGGCGTGATGCCCGGGGAGATCGACCGGTACAACATGCGGCGGGTCGTGACGCTCACGGCCAACATCCAAGGCGGCGACCTCGGGGACGTGTCCGGCGCCGTGACGCGGGCGATCGCGGCCGCGGGCGATCCGCCGAAGGGCGTCTCGGTCGACGTCCGCGGGCAGATCACGCCGTTCAACGAACTGTTCCGCGGGCTCGCGTTCGGCCTGGCCGTCGCGGTGGTCGTGATCGCCCTGATGCTGACCGCGTACTTCCAGTCGGTCCGGCTCGCGCTCGTGGCCGTGGCCCCGGTGCCGGCGGTCCTGGCCGGGGTCGCGGTGGCGCTGGTCGCGACCGGGTCCACCCTCAACCTGCAGTCGTTCATGGGGGCGATCATGGCGGTCGGGGTCGCGACCGCGAACGCCATCCTGCTCGTCACCTTCGCCGAGCGGGCGCGGGCGGACGGGATGGCCGCCCGCGAGGCCGGCATCGAGGGCGCGCGGACCCGGGTCCGCCCGATCCTGATGACCAGTTGCGCGATGATCGCCGGCATGGTGCCGATGGCCCTCGGGCTCGGCGAGGGCGGCGACCAGACGGCCCCGCTCGGCCGCGCGGTCATCGGCGGGCTGGCCGCGGCGACGCTCACGACCCTCGTCGTTCTGCCCGCCGTGTTCGCCGCCGTCATGGGCCGCGCGCCCGCCCGGTCGGCGTCCCTCAGTCCGTTCAACCCGGCCGGCCGCCACTTCGTCCCGGACGCCGCGCCGCCCCCGGAGCCCCCCCGTGCCTCGTGAGGCCGGCCGGCTCCGCGCGGCCGTTCGCGGGGCACTGCTTCGGGGAACACACTAAGAACCCGGGAATCGCACCATGGGCCGCAAGCCGCGTCGGGTCGCGCTGATGTTGGACCTCCAGTGGCCGTACAAGCGGCACTCGGAGATCTTCGCCGGGATCCAGCGCTACGCGGGGGAGCAGGGCTGGGCGTCGATCATCGACGAGTTCGCCCACGACACCCTCCGCCGGCCGCGGAGCGCCGCGGACCGGTACGACGGCATCGTGGCGCGCGTGAACCACCCGCTCGCGCGGCTCGCGAACAAGCGGGGCGTGCCGGTGGTGAACGTGTGGCCCAGCTCCCCCGCCCGGCACCTCGTGCCCGGCGTCTTTCCCGATTCGGCGGCGACGGGCCGGCTGGTCGCCGAGCACCTCCTGGCCCGGGGGTTCCGCGCGTTCGCCACGCTGACCTCGCCCCACAACGTGGACAACGACCTGGAGGTGCGGGAGTTCACCCGGCTGGTCCGCGGGGCCGGCTTCGGGTGCGCGTCCGCGTTCGTTCCGCAGCACCCGCACCAGGACGTGGCCCACTGGCGGAAGACGGAGCGGCTGATCGAGCGAACACTGGACTCGTGGGCGGCGCCCATCGGCGTGTACGTCGGCCAGGAGGTGTGCGGGCGGCTGGTGGTGCAGGCGAGCCACCGGCGGGGGTGGCGGATCCCGGACGACGTGGCGATCGTCGCCGGGAAGAACGAGGTGACCCTGTGCGAGCAGCCCCGCCCCTCGCTCACGAGCATCGAGATCGGCTACGACCGGATCGGGTACGCGGCCGCGGAGCTGCTCGACCAACTGATGGACGGGCACGAGCCGCCGGCCGAGCCGGTGCGGCTGGAACCGGAGGGCCTGGTGGTGCGGGAGTCCACCGACTTCTTCGCCGTGGACAACGTGCTGGTGGCGGCCGCGCTGGCGCACATCGCGGCGCACAGCCACCGGCCCCTCGGCCCGGACGACGTCGCCCGGGCGGTCGGGGCCGAGACGCGGACGCTCCAGAACCACTTTCAGCGGACCCTCAAGCGCCCCGTCGCGGCGGAGATCCGCCGGGTCCGCATCGAGCGGGCGAAACGGGAGCTGGCACAGAGCGACCGGGCCCTCGCGGTGATCGCCCGGGACGTCGGCTTCGGGACCATTCAGCGGCTCTACGAGGTGTTCCGCCGCGAACTCGGTATGAGCCCGGGCGAGTACCGCGCACAGCGCCAGTTGAAGGGGAGGGCGTGATACCGAACCTCATGCAATAGAGGTTCTTCACGATAGCGGTGGTTGTGGGTAGGATGCCAGCCCTTGCGC
>NZ_JBHYGG010000123.1:0-10552 GCF_051859125.1 Gemmata sp. | reverse complement strand
GGTGGTCCTCCCGATGATTCAACTTACGGAAGCTTCGAGAACCCGCGCTGTAGTGTTAGTGCTCTCAGTCAGTGGGCGGCCTGCCCGGCCGCGTAGTGTTGGTTCAGAGGTGACAGCGGGTCGGAACCGCGCGGCTTGGTGCCGGTGAACAACGGGTTACCGGACCGGGGGCGACGCGGGGCAGGCGGCACACCGCCCCGCTCAGCCGCGATCTGCCGGCCCTCCCCAGCCCGAGCCGCTTCCTGAGGCTGGTGCCGCCCGTACCCCCGCGGTCGCACGCCTTGACGGCACGAGCCCGCCGGGGTGCCGGGCCAGGAGTGTCGTGAGTTCGGCGGACATGTTGCCGATCGGGCGGAGCGCCTGCCCGCGGTCGATCAATGGTAAGCGCACGCGACGCTCTTGTACCGGCCCGGGTCGACGGCCAAAATGGTGTCCGTCGTCATCGCAAGCCTCCAGCACGTGAGTGGCGATCACCCCTCACACGAACGCACACAGCTCGCAACGATTCTTTCGGCCCCGGAGGGGCACCGCGGATGAAGGCCGTCTGGAAGCGAATCCACACCTGGCTCGACGAGAACGCCCCGGCGGGCCACGGTCGCCTCCGCTGCGGGGCCACCGCCGGGGCAATCCGGGCGGCCGAGGGGGCGATGGGGCTGAAGCTGCCGGCGGATGTTCGGGCGTCGTACCGCGTTCACGACGGGCAGGCCGACGAGCCGGGCCTGATCGGGGGCGAGGGGTGGTGCCTGATGACGCTGCAAGAGATGGTCACCTGGTGGCGGAAGTGGTCCGAGCACGCCCCGCGGTTTCGGAACTGCGTGCCGGTCGCGTGGGGCGGGCGGGGCGGGCGACTACGTCTTCCTCGACCTCGGCCCGGACGCCGAGAAGCCGGGCGGGGTGATCGTGCAGCGGAGCGACACCGGCGGCCCCGGCCCGGTCGCCCCGTCGTTCCGGCTGTGGCTGGAGGGCTTCGCCGACAAGTTGGAGGGCGACGAGTTCGCATACTCCGAGGCGGACGGCTGCCTCATGTACGCCGACGAGATCGACCTCGGCTGACGCCGGTCATGCAAGGGGTGGCCGCGCAGGCACCGAACCGGGCGCTGCAGTCGACGGCGGGGGGTATGTAGTGGGTCACGACCTGTCACGTCCAGGGCCACGCGCGCATTCGCACCGCCACGGGAACGGCCCGCGTGCCGCTCGTGCGCGTCTCGGCCGTTACCGCCCTTGGGCATGTCCGAACGGACTTGCTCGTCGCCGCCCGTGACCCCCACATCGGCGTGGGGGCCAACGGTCTCCTCGGGCTGGACGTCTTCCGGGGGCTCGTGCTCACGATCGACTTCGCCCGCGGCCGGGTGCGGCTCTCGCAACCGGGGTGGCGGCAGTTCTGGTAGCGGCCGCTACTTCGCCCAGCCCGGGGCGGCCTTGAACGACACCACGAGGTCGCCGGTCATCGTGTCGCACACGCGCACCTCGCCGTCGAACGCGCCGGACGCCACGCGGGTGCTCGCGGGGTGGATCGCCAGCGAGTAGACCCAGTCGGCGTGGCCGGCGAACTCGCGTACCAGCTTGCCGCTCGCGGCGTCGTGCTGCCGCACCAGCTTGTCGCCGCCGGCCGAGAACACCTGCCCGCCGCCGACCGCGAGCCCGAACGCCGGCTTCCCGGCCGCGTACTCGAGGTAGCGGGTGTGGCCGACGTTCTTGAAGCGCTCCTCCATGTCGGCGGCGCTGCCGTTCTCGTCGTGCGTCTTCACCGGGTTCCACGCCCGCACCGCGGACCCGCCGCCCACCGAGTACGCCGTGCCGGCCGCGTCGAACGCGACCCCGTACACCTCGAACTGCCCCGCGTGCGGCGCGTACTGCCGGCGGTGCCCGTTGAACGTCGTGAACAGCTTCCCCGTGGTGCCGTCGAGCACCTTCACCGTGCGGTCCTTGCTGCTCGTCGCGAGCCACTTGCCCCCGTGACTGTAGGCCACGCCGGTCACCCAGTCCGAGTGGAGCGACGACCGCCACACCTCCGCACCGCCGGCGGGGCTGTACCCGCGGGTCGTGCGGTCGGCGCTGCCCACCGCGACCGTCTTGCCGTCCGGGGCGAACGCGACGCAGAGCACGAGGTCGCCGAACGGCCCGAACACCCTCTCGCGTGCGCCGGTGGTCGCATCGACGAGTGCGGCATCGCCGTACTCGCCGACCGTGCCGCCGCCGACCAGGATCTTCTTGCCGTCGGGGGAGTACGCCAGGGCGTGGATGCGGGCCGGTTGGTGCGGGAGGCGGCGGAGGAGCTTGCCGGTCGCGGCGTCCCACACGGTCACCTCGTTCACACCGCCGACCGCGAGTTCCTTGCCGTCGGGCGAGAACGCGAGCGCGCACACCGGGGCCGGTCTCGCGTACTTCTCGGGCGCGGCCGGGTGCGTGCGCGGCGGCAGGATCGCCTTGAGCGCCGCCGTGCGGTTGCCGTCGAACGTGCCGCCGGCCGCGATCCACTTCTTCACCGCGACCACCTCGTCGGCGGTCAGCGGGTCGTCGCCCGGCGGCATGCGCTCCTTCGGGTCGGTCGCGACGAGCCGGCGGTACAACTCCGACTCATCGGGCTTACCGGGCACCACCGGCTTTGCGTCCGACGCGCCGGGCCTCAGCAGGTTCTCGAACGTATCGACCCGGTACTCGCCGCGGGCCTTCACGTCGCCGTGGCAACTCGCGCACCGCGACACCAGCACCGGCGCGACGTCGGGCAGGAACGCCGGTTCGGCGGCCCGAACCGGTGAAGCCGCGAGGAGTGCGAACGTGATGGTGAGGCGGTTCATGGCGGTGCTCGGTTCCGTGGGCCGCGGGCGGCGCGCCCGCTGCTTCGCATCGATCAGTGTTGCAGCAGGAACTCGCGGGTGTTCATCACGGCCCAGACGAGGTCGCGCACCGCGTCGGAGCGGTTCGCGCCGCGCTTCAGGTGGTCGAGCGCCTTCGTGCGTTCTGCTTCGGACGGGGCTCGGGAAAACGCGGCGAGCCAGAGGCGGTCCACGAGTTCGGCGTCGGCGAGCTTCCCGTAGCCGGCGGCGGCCGCGGTCAGCTTCCCGGCGACGAGCGGGCCGTTGAGCAGTTGCAGCGCCTGGTCGACCGTGGGCTCGTCGATCCGCTCGCACGCGCACGGGCTCTCGCGCTTCGGCTGCCCGAACGCCATCAGGAACGGCGACTGTTCCGGCGTGAGCCGCTGGGTCGCGTACTCGGCCCGGTCGCGGAGCTTCTTGAACGCCGCCTGCTTCCCCTTGTCGGTCGGTGCGGCGAGCGCGTCCTTCTCGGCCTTCGCGAGCGCCGCGGGCACCCCACCCGGCGGCGCGAGGCTACCGGTGGTGAACCCGATGGCGTCTTGCAACTGCTCGGCCGTCAGCCGGCGGATCGGGTAGTGCGAGAACAGCGCCTCGTCGTCCTCGTTGAACTTGTTCGTCGCGGTGGACCGCTGGTACGTCTGGCTGTTGCAGATCACCCGCACGACGTCCTTGCGGTCGAACCCGGACTTCTCGAACGCGGCGGCGAGCGCGTCGAGCAGGTCCGGGATCGCCGGCGGGTTCGACGAGCGGAAGTCGTCGACCGGGTGAACGATGCCGCGGCCGAACAGCCGCGCCCAGGTGCGGTTCACCTCGACGCGGGCGAAGTACGGGTTCCCGGGCTTCGTGAGCCAGTTCGCGAACGCCACGCGGCGGTCGGCCTTCGCGTCGCCCACCGCCCCGACACCGTAGGGCGCGAGGGTGCGGCCGCTCGTCGGGTGCGTCGTCTCGCCGGTGCCCGCGACCGACACGACCTTGCCGGCCTTCTTCACCCGAACGAACACCGCGGCGATGCTGTAGTAGTCGTCCTGGGTCCAGTTCTCGAACGGGTGGTTGTGGCACTTCGCGCAGTTCACCCGCGAGCCCATGAACAACTGCGCTGTCGTCTCGGCGAGGTCGGTGAGGTCCGGCGTCGCGAGGAAGTAGTTCGCGGCCGGCACCTTCGTTGCGTCGCCGCTCGCCGTGAGGATCTCGGTCGCGACCCTGTCGAACGGGGTGTTCTTGCGGTAGCCGTCGATGAGGAACTCGGCGAACAGTTCGGCCCGGCCCTCGGGGAGCGTCTTCGCGTTGACCCGCATCAGGTCGGCCGTTCGCAGCGCCCAGAACCGGGCGAACTCTTCGCTCTCCAGTAGCGCGTCGATCACCTTCGCGCGCTTGTCTTTGCTCGTGTCGGCGAGGAACGCCTTCGCGGCGTCGGCCGGGGGCAGCAGGCCCGTGAGGTCGAGGTGGACGCGGCGGAGGAACGTCGCGTCGTCGCACGCGCCCGACGGCATCACCTGCAACTGCTTGAGCTTCCCGTGAACGTGCTGATCCACGAAGTTCGTTTCCGGCACGCCCGGCCAGCGGAAGCCCTCGACGTCCTCGGTAACGGTAAAATGCACCGATTCGAGGTGGTTCAGGTAGCGGACCGAGACGGCACCCTGGCCGCGCTTCAGGCCGGTGACGAGCGCCGAGTCCGAGACGCTGAGAACCTCCTTGTGCGACACCTCGAACGATGCGAGGGCCGTCACGTCGCGGCTGGTGCCGTCGGCGAACCGGGCGGTGACGCTGAGTTGCTGGCCCAGGTGCGGGCTCTTCAGAATGCGGTTCGGTCCGGGGTGGACGACGAGCTTCACGCACGCGGCCTGCTTGTCGTCGTCGGTCCTCGCGCCCTCCGCGATCCAGGCGAGCAGCACCCGGTAGCCGAGGTCGGTTTTATTGAGCATCTTCCCGCCGACGTGCTGCACCCGCATGAGCGGCTTCTTCAGAAGCAGGCTCTCGGCCGGGGAGAACGCATCGACGCGGCGGTTCAGCCCGCCCCTGACGATACTCTCCTCGTCGATGAGCGGGTCGTACCCGAACAGCGACAGGTGGAACCCGCCCTTCCCCTCCGGCGACCCGTGGCACGAGCCGGCGTTGCACCCGTGCCGCGTCAGCACGGCGAGCGTCTCGGTGCGGAACCGCACCGGGTCCGGCTTCGTCTGGCCACTGACTTCAACCGGCACCTTCACGGTCTGCCCGCCGACCGCCACGGCGATCTCGGCCTTGCCGTCCTTCTTGGGGAACGCCACACCGCCCCGAACCTCGACCGCATCGCTCGACGGCGTGAACGCCGCTTCGCGCGTCAGGTCGCGGGTTTCGCCGTTCGCGAAGTGGCCAGTAACGACGAATTGAAAGGTCGCCCGCTTCGAGGCGAGCACGGCCGCCGGCGGGTACACGTCCAGGCGCACCGATGCATCGACGGGTGTGACGAGGTGCGAAACGAGCAGGAGCGTGAGGATCGTCATGGGGGTGGTCGTTCGTGTGGGGCCGCGTTCCGGGGTCGCCGCGTCACATGATCTCAGTAATCGGGTGCCCGTCCTTGCCCGGGTAGATGGGGCGGCCGGCCGGGGTGTGCAGCGGCTTCGTCGTGTCGATGCCGAGCTTCTCGTACAGCGTCGCGGCGTAGTCCTCGATCGTGTACGCCTTCGAGCTGACAATGTACCCGCCCTCGCGGTCGGTCTCGCCGACGACCTGCCCGCCGGGGACGCCGGCCCCCGCGAACGCGAAGCTGAACGCGTGGGTCCAGTGGTCGCGGCCCTTGCGGTCGTTGATCCGCGGGGTGCGGCCGAACTCGGTCACGAAGCACACGAGCGTCTCGGCCAGGAGCCCGCGCTGGTCCATGTCGTCGAGCAGCGCCGCGAGCGCCTGGTCGGTGCTCCCCATCATCGGCCACGTCTGGATGCCCCACCGCCCGGCCCCGGCCCCGCCGCCCTTGATCTTCGTGTCGCCCGTGGAATAGATGTGGTCGTGGTGGTCCCAGTTCATGTTGCTGCCGCCGGGGAACTCGCGGGCCGGGGGCTCGCGGCAGTCGATCGTCACGAACCGCACGCCCGACTCGATGAGCTTGCGGCCGAGCAGGTAGCACTGCCCGCGGTGGCCCAGCCCGTAGGCCTCGCGGACCTTCTGCGGCTCGCCCTTGAGGTCGAACGCCTTCCGCGTCGCCGGGTTGGTGAGCATGTCCTCGGCCTGGTCGCGCGTGCTCGTCAGCGTCTTCGCGTCGCGGGCCTTGTCGGCCCCGGGGACGCCGATGTCGAGGGTGCTGAGCAGGTCGGCGCGGTCCTTGAACCGTTCCGGGGCGATCCCGGCGAGCGCGAGGTTCGGCACGGTCCATGTCGGGTCGTGCGGCCGGCCGCCGGTCTTGAACACGCGGTGCTGCGGGGGGAGGAACCCGACGTGCGTGTTGTACTCCTGCTCGCTGGTGCCCGGGACCATGATGTACGGCGGCAGGTTGCGGGCCGCGCTGCCGAGCCGCGTCGAGACGACCGAGCCGATGTCCGGCATCTCCTCGGGGCCGCCCGGGGCCTCGCCGCTGAAGATGTACTGCGACCCCTTCGGGTGGCTGTTCCCGATCCCGGGCTTCGGCTGCGTCATGCACCGCACCACCGAGAGCTTATCGGCGTGCTTCGCGGTCCGCGTCAGCAGTTCCGTGAACCGCATCCCGGGGACGACGGTGTTAATCGTCGCGAACGGGGTGCGGTGCTCCGCGGGCGCGTCGGGCTTGGGGTCGAACGTGTCCATGTGCGACACCCCGCCCTGCTCGAACACGACGAGGACGGACTTCGCGGCGGCCCGCTTCCCGGCGGCGAGGGCCGGCTGCCACCCGGGCAGCGACACGAGCCCGCAGGCGCTCAGGCTCAAGAAATTGCGGCGGCTGACGCGCAGCGGTGTGTGTGGCATGTGCGGCTCAGCGAGGGGCGGTGCGGGCGGGGCTTCGGGCGGCAGTACCCATTATCCCGCACGACCGCCCCGAACCGGACAGCGATTCCGGGAGAATTGGGGGCCGCGATCGCGGGATCGCGGGAATGCCCACGTGTGGGGTTCGACATCGTCCCGCACCGCGCCCTGAACCACGGGGCATATTGTCCGACTTCAAATCGATCTGTACCCCGCTGGTGATCCCGGCGAGCTACCAGGGCTCCTTCTCGGTGGTGCCGGGGGGAACGCCCGGTTCGTGGAGTGGATCGCGTCCCGAAGGGGGCCGAGTGAGAGCCGGTACTGCTCGCCGAGCCGTACCCAGTCGGACAGGGCGAACGACGGCCGCACCCCGTACCACGCCTGGTCGTGTTCGGGCGCGTGCTCGTGGAACCAGACGCGGCACCGCAGGGCGTCATCGGAACGCCCTTGGTCGGAACGCCCTTGGTCGGAACGCCCTTGGTCGGCTGGGGCACGGGCGTCGTTCAGTTGCGAACTTACCGCACGACGCACCTCCCAGACCGGCATCACGGACGCGTCGGCAGCGTGCTCATGTGAAAGAGCCCCCACCCGTGGCCGTCGAGGTCGACGAAACTGTGCGTGTACATGAACCCGAAGTCTTCCGCCGTGTCGTGGGTCGTGCCGCCCGCGGCGACGGCCCGCGCGACGAGGTCGTCGACCTCCCGGCGGCTCTCGCAGCTGAGGTTGATCAGGACTTCCACGGCCAGGGTCGTGTCGCAGACGGCCTTGGGGGTGAACTCGCGGAACTTGGCGTGCGTGCCCAGCATGACGAAGGTGGTCTCGTTGATGACGACGCACGCGACCGAGTCGCCGGTGAACTGCGGGTTGAGGGGGTACCCGAGGGCCCGGTAAAAGGACACCGCCTTCGGCAGGTCGGCGACGGGGAGGTTGAGGAAGATCTGCTTGTTCATGGTCCGTTGTTTCCCGGTCGAATCCTGCGGTGCGTCGAACTCCCGAGCCGCCCAGAAGCCGGGCAGCGGGACGGTCCGGGCCGGTTCGGAGCTCCGGCTCCTCCCCGTTCGACGAACGGGGAGGAGTGAAATCGACAGCAGAGTGACTTTTTTTGGGGCAAGCGCGCGGAGTTGTGGTGATGTGGCTCCGCCCCTTGGCGCGCGACCGGGGCGGAGCATTGGGGGACACCACGGACGGGGACCCGTTACGCCGCGGTGGTCGCCTGCCGCACCCGGTGGCGTGATCGCGGCCCGATGTAGGGTCGGGTACAGCCGGGACGCGAGTCCGACCGCGACCGTGACCGCCATCGCCGCCACCAACCGGAGCACGGGCGTTCCTCCCCCCCCTCGGGTGTTGTCCCGGTTCGCGTACTTGTCGCGAAACGGTAGGGCGGGGCCACGGGACCGGCCCGGACCGGACCGGAGCTACTTCTGGCGCTTGAGGACCACGAGGCTCCGGCCCTGACCCGGCCGGGACTCGAACTCGGTCAGCCGCCGCTGCTCGTGCAGGCACAGCGTCAACTGGTCGGCCCCCCTCGGGGGCGTTCACGAACCGCCCCTCCTTCGTCTTTCCCCCGGAGAGGGAGCAGGCGTCGAGAGTGTCCTTGGAAACGGCGATCCCGACGGCGGTGCCCACGGCGTCCCCCTTCTCAGCATCACGGATGCGGGGTCGCGCCCTGTACCTCACCGCCGGGTTGTACGCCCTGTTCCTCGGGATGTGCGTGGCCGAACTGGTCGAGTGGCGGCGGCACCTCCTCGCCCGGGGGGAGCCATGACCACCCGCGGCCTGGTCGTGGGCAAGTTCTACCCGCCGCACCGCGGGCACAAGCACCTCATCGGCACCGCACTGGCGAACGCCGGCGAGGTCCACGTCGTGGTGTGCGAGCGGCCCGGGGAGGACCCGCCCGCGGCCCTGCGGGCCGGGTGGCTGAGGGAGATCCACCCGGCCGCCCGGGTGTGGGTGATCGACGACCGGTACGACGCGGGCGACTCGGCCGTGTGGGCGGAGAACTGCACCCGGCTGCTCGGGTTCGCCCCGGACGTGGTGTTCACGTCCGAGGACTACGGGGACCGGTTCGCGGCCTGCCTCGGGTGCCGGCACGTGCTGGTGGACCGGCCCCGGGTCGCGGTCCCGGTGTCCGGGACGGCGGTCCGGTCGGACCCGCTCGCCAACTGGGACTTCCTCGAGCCCCCGGTCCGCGGGTTCTACGCCCGGCGGGTCGTGCTGGTCGGGGCCGAGTCCACCGGGAAGTCGACCCTGGCGGCCGACCTGGCGGCGGCGCTCGGCACCGTGTGGGTGCCCGAGTACGGGCGGGAGTACTGGGAGGCGAAGGTGCGGAGGGGGGAGGCGAACGTGTGGCGGCCGGACGAGTTCGTGGCCATCGCCCGGGGGCAGTGCGGGCGGGAGGACGAGGCCGCCCGGCGGGCGAACCGGGTGCTGGTCTGCGACACGGACGCTTTCGCCACGCGGGTGTGGTTTCGCCGGTACATGGGCGGCTGGTCGGCCGAGGTGGACGCGGTGGCCCGAGGGCACCGCCGGCCGGACCTGTACCTGCTGACCGACATCGGCACCCCGTTCGAGCAGGACGGCACCCGGGACGAGCGACTCGCCGCGGCGTGCGCTGCCGTACGGGAGACCCTGGGCCGAGCGCCCGGCCGCGGATGCGGAGCGGTCGCTCCTCCGTCTGGGTGAGGTCCGGGGCAGATCCGCGACACAGGTGACGAGTGGTGGGTGCTCCGACAAGGGGTGCCCAAATTGATGCTGGGTACACCTGGTGTTCCGCCACACCTGAATTGGCATTTTGTAAGCTCTCCTCGCCCACCCCGCGAGGAGGTCTGTTGTGCCCCGTAAGCCCAAGTACGTTGTCCGCTTGGAAGCGGACCCGCGCCGCCAACTCGCCCGGATGGTGCGCTCGGGCGAGCACCCCGCCCGTGCCCTCACTCAAGCGCACATCCTGCTCAAAGCCGATGCGAGTGACGGCGCCCCGGCGTGGAGTGACGAGGCCATCGCGGCGGCCCTCGACTGCGGCACCCGGACCGGCGCGCGGGTCCGCAAGGCGTTCGCAGGGCGGCCTTGATGCGGCGGTCCGCCGCAAGAAGCCGACCGGGCGGCGGTACCGGAAGTTAGACGGCGCGCAAGAGGCCCGGCTCGTCGCGCTGGCGTGCTCCCCCGCGCCGGAGGGGCGGGCGGTGGACCCTGAAGCTGTTGGCCGACCGGCTGGTCGAGTTGGAGGTGGTGGAAGCCATCTCCGACGAGACGGTCCGGCGAACGCTTAAAAACACGAACTCAAGCCGTGGCTCAAGCAGCAGTGGGTGATCCCTCCGAAGGCGAACGCCCCGTTCGTCGCGGCCATGGAGGACGTGCTGGCGGTGTACCACCGGCCGCCCGACGACAGCCGCCCGGTGGTGTGCGTGGACGAGGGCGGCAAGCAGCTCACCGGCGACGCGCGCCCGCCCCAGCCGACACGGCCCCAGTCGCCGGCCAAAGAGGACCACGAGTACGTCCGGCACGGGGTCGCCAACCTGTTCGTGGCGTTCGAGCCGCTGGCCGGTTGGCGTCACGTCGAGGTGACCGCGCGGCGGACCAGCGCGGACTTCGCCCGGTTCCTGCGCCGGCTGGTGGACGAACAGTACCCGGATGCGGAGAAGGTGGTGCTGGTGCTCGACAACCTGTCCACGCACACCCCGGCGGCCCTGTACGAGGCGTTCGAGCCGGCCGAGGCCCGGCGCCTGTGCGAGCGCCTGGAGTGGCACCACACCCCAAAACACGGGTCGTGGCTGAATAGAGGTTCTTCACGATAGCGGTGGTTGTGGGTAGGATGCCAGCCCTTGCGC
>NZ_JBHYGG010000122.1:9114-10575 GCF_051859125.1 Gemmata sp. | reverse complement strand
CAGCGAGGGGGTGAGGCGCACCCCCTCGCTGGCGCTCGGGGTTCGCCCGGCAACCTACTCACTTGTCCGCGGCGATCGGGCTGGGCTTGTCGGCGGTCGGGAACGCGGCGGGCAGCGGGAGCGTGACGGCCCCGGTCGCGGCCCACTCGGTCCCGCGGGTCAGCGTGCCGGCGAACCCCCAGCACCGCATCGCGTTCGCGTCGTGGCCGAGCGGCGTGTGGAACACCCGGCCCTTGCCGTAGGCCACGGTCCAGATCATCGGCTCGTGCGCGCCGGTCCCCTTCTTGTCCTTGTCCGAGTACGCGGTCGCGAGCACCTTCACGTTCTCGACCGGCCCCCGCATGTTGTCGTACAGCTCGTCGCGGACGTGCAGCCACTCCTTCGGCATCCCCTTGGTGACCGGGTGTTCGGCGTTGCGCACGGTGACCGTGAACGGCCCCGTGTACCGGTGGCCCGAGCCGTCGCCCGAGCCGCTCGGCACGCGGACCTCCTTGCCGGCGGCGTCGAGGTACAGCCGGTCGCCCCCGGTGTTCCCCCGCCACCCCATGCCGATCATCTGGTTGTACTCCTTCCACCCGCCGAACGCGTTGTTCGCCGCGTGGACCACGACGAACCCGATCTTCCCCTCGCTCAGCAGCTTCTCGAAGTCGGCGTTCAGCTCCTTGCCCCACGGCTCGCCGTTGTAGTTGCTCACCACCACGTCGTACTTCGCCAGCTCGGGCCGGAACTTCTCGACCGCCGCCCTGTGCGCCTTCTCCAGCTCCGCGACCGCGGCCTTGTACTTCGTCTCGTCCTCGGGCGTGGCGTCCTTCGGCTTCGGCGGCAGCGCGAGTTTCGGCGGGCTCGTCGCCACGTCCACGGCGAACCGCTTGGTGTCCTCGAGGACCTTCCTGATGACCGGCGTGGTCTGCGGCCAGGCGTGGTTGTTCTGCCCGTCGATGACGAGCACCTTGACCGGGGCCGGGTCGGCGGCGGCGACCGAGGTGGCCGTGCCGGCGAGCAGGCCGAGCAGCAGGAGGCGGGCGGGCGTTCGCATGTGGGGTTCGGAGCTGGAGGGAGGGGCGGGGGAAGTCTGATTGTTGCGTGCGGGGCGGGTGCGGTCAACGGCGTAGAATACGGGCGGGGTTCCGCAACCGAAGAGGAGACAGCCGATGAGCGACTCGAACGACGTGGTCCGCGTGTACTCCGGACCGCTGGCGCAGGTCGAGGCCTACCAGCAGGTGCTGACCGAGTCGGGGATCGAGAGCAAGGTGGTCGGCACCGAGTTGAGCGCGAGCTTCGGCTCGGCGCTGTCGGACTCGATCGAGCTGTGGATCCAGAGCGGCGACATGGACCGGGCCGTCGCGGCCATCAAGGAGTACGAGGCGACCGCGCCGCCGGCGGCGAGCGAGTAACTTCGAAGCACTCGAACAAGCACGAAATTCGAAGCGGGGAAACCCCAATGGAGAAGAATACCCCCCG
>NZ_JBHYGG010000122.1:0-9104 GCF_051859125.1 Gemmata sp. | reverse complement strand
GAAATCCGAAAGGAAGAAGAATCCCACCGGGCGATCTTCTTCCTTTCGGATTTCGCGCTTCGAATTTCGTGCCTACTTGAGGGTTACTTGAGCGCGTCCTTCAGGGCCTTGACCGGGCGGAGCTTGACCTGGTTGTAGGCCGGCTTCGGCTTGGTGACGTACTCGGCCCCGGTGAGCCGGTTGATCTTCTTCTCGCCGCCCTTGACGGCGTCCTTGCGGGTGACGGTGACGCGGCACAGGTTCGGGAACACGAACTTGCCCGGCCCCTTCGTCGCGACCTCGCCCTTGATGACCTCGATGATCTCGTCGAGCACCGCGTCGACCTGCTTCTTGGTGATCTCCGCCTTCTCGGCCAGGCGGGCGACGAACTGCGACTTGGTCATCGCCTTCTTGGGTGCGGCCTTCTTCGCGGGAGCCTTCGCCATGACGTGATCTCCGAAAGTGTGTGAGTGGTCGGTGAAACTGCCTGAAAACTAAGGTGTTTCGCAGGGGTCGTCAACAAGACAACGCGATTTCCCTTGAAATATCCAGCTTTTTCCCGCCCGCGCCCCGCCGTCAACCGATTTCTCTCGGGATTTCGAGGGCTTTTCGCCGTCACACCCCGCACGTCCGGCACGGTGCGCGCCCCGCGGGGCCGTTCGCGAACCGCCCGACCGCTGCGACCGTCCCTTCCAGCGGCCCGCCCCGGAGGGAACCCCGTGAACCTGCTCTCGCGTGCGTCGCTGTTCGCCCTCGGGCCGCTGGTGTCGCACGCCTGCCGGGCGGTCGGGGTCGCGGCCGTCGGCGACGGGGCGCTCGCCGTCTCGCGGTTCGTCGCCGACCGCGTGAGCGACCAGAGCCTACGGGTGGTCGAGGCGCTCGCGGCCGCGTCGGAGCGGGCGTGGCGGTCGCTCGAAGTCGCTCTCGCGGGCGAGTCGCTCGCAACCGCCCTCGACCGCGCCGAGGACCGGGCGCTCCGCGAGCAGGTTCGCCTGTTCGTGCTGAAGGCCCAGCTCGACGGCCGCGCCGACCCGGACCCGGACTTCGCCCCGCGGTGCCTCGCCGAACTCCGCGTGGCCCGGGACCGCGGAGCGACGACGGGCGGCGTGGACCCGGACTCGTTCGGCGACCTCACCCGGTTCGCCGACCCGGCCGGGCTGCTCGCCGCCGAGTGGAAGGTGGCCGACGACCTCGCGGGCGAGTTGGGGGCCGGCGGGTTCCCGACGCTCGCGGTGCTCGTGGCGCTGCGGCCGCCGGGTGATCCCGCCGCCGTGCCGCTGCTCGCCGCCACCGTGCGGCACCACTTTCAGCGTGTGATCGAGAACGACCAAAAGCTGTTCCAAGGGCTCGCGTTCGCGCAGTTGGAGCGCATCGGCCGCTCGCAGGAGCAGGGGGCCGCGAAGCTCGCCGAGCAACTCGCCCGCATCGAGGGCCGGCTCGGAGAGTTGCACTCGACGCTCGCCCCGAAGCCGCCCGAGCCGGTCGTTCACCCGCGCGAGATGGCCCGGCCGGTCGTTCCCGAGGGGCAGTCGAACGGCGTCGTCGCGGTGTCGCCGGACGGCGCGGTCGCCGCGTGCGGGTCGCCGTACGACGGCAAGGTGCGGGTGATCGACGCCGCGACCGGGAAGGAACTGCGGCGGCTCGCGGGGCACGCTTCTTGGGTGACGTGCGTGGCGTTTTCTCCCGATAGCAAGCGCATCGCGTCCGGCGGCCGCGACGGGGCCGTGAAGCTGTGGGAACTGGCGACCGGCCGGTTGGTGCGGACGGTCGCACTCGCCCGCACGGTGCCGGCGGTGCTGGTGTTCGGCCCGACCGGGCGGGCGCTAACCGCGACCGGCGAGGACGGGTCCGAGCGGACGTGGTTCGTGTGACCGGGGCGGCGCGGCCCGACGCGCCGCTACTTTGACGTCACCTCGAAGTCGGCGACGTTCTCGCCCGGCTTCACCTCCACGGTCAGCTCGGACCTGGTGTTGAACTTCGCGGCGACGGCCTCGACCATCTCCTCGGCCGTGTCGCCCTTCGGGGCGAGCGGCTTCTGGACCGCCTTGCCCGACCGCTTGAGGCCCCGGACCTCGACGCGGTGCGGGCCGACCGCAGGGCCGGCCGCGGCCGGGACCGTGTACCGCCCGTTCGCGACGGCGGCGAACACGGCCTGCCCCTTCACCCCGTCGGCGGGGCGGAACATGACGGTGCCGGCGTGGAGCGGTTCGCCGTCCAGCCGGACCTCGCCGGTGATCGGGTTGTGGTCGCCGGCCGGCTCGCCGCACCCCGCGAGGGGCGCGACCAGGAGCAGGGACAGTGCGATTCGCGGGTTCACGGCGGCCCCCCTCAAAAGTCGCCGACGGGGCTGCCGTCGGCGATCCACCCGAGCCGCTGCCACGTGTTCGCGTCGATCCCGTTGGGGACGAACCGGACGCTGCCGTCGCACAGCACCACGTTGACCCCGCCGGCGTGCCGGCTCCGAGGGCTGGCGAAGTTGGCGTCGTCGCTCCCGGCCGTGCACGGGAGGTTCATGCCGGGCTTGTTCCGGCTGTTGTCGCCGGGGCAGAACGAGGCGTTCCAGCCGATGAAGTTGTCCGGGCTCGGGGAGTTCGGCGAGAGGGTCACGTACAGGAACTTCGCGCCGGCCCGGTTCGTGTACATCATGCCGCGGCAGTCGGCCTCGTCGAGCCCCTTCAGGTACTCGGCGACGGCCATGGTGTTACTGGTGCCGTCGGTCACGGCCGCGATCGGGACGCTGACGTTGTACCGGAACACCGCGGCCTGCGCCGGGTTGGGCACGGCCAGCCCGTCGCCGTCGTTGAACCCCGAGAAGACGCCCAGGTAGTTGCTCGCGGTCATCTTCGGCGCGCCGCTGCCGAAGGAGCCGAACGTCTTGAGCGGGCTCCCGACCCCGTCGCTGGGGCACAGGAACACCGGCACCGGCTTCTCGAGGACCGGGTTGGCGGTCCAGTCCCCGGGCGAGCTCCACGGGTTGCCCAGGTCGTACCTCCCGCCGCGGACCGCGTCGTGGTAGTTGTTCAGCTCCAGGAACGGGAGCAGGTAGTGGAGCAGGTACGGCCACTCGTACCCGCCGGTGGCCGCGTCGTCGGCGTAGGAGAACCGGACCTTCGACTTCACCCCGGGCGGGAACGTGCCGACCGCGGAGTGGTACGAGTGCATCGCGAGGCCGATCTGCTTGAGGTTGTTCCCGCACTTCAGGCGGGCCGCGGCCTCGCGCACCTTCTGCACGGCCGGCAGCAACAGGCCGATCAGGATCGCGATGATCGCGATGACGACCAACAGCTCGATGAGCGTGAAGCCGTGGCGTGGTCTGGCGCGGCGGGGGCACATGGCGGGACCCGTGAGGGGATTGGGGCCGGCGGGGGCGGGGGGGGCATGAGCATACCCGAGGCCCGCGGGCGTGCCAAGGCCCCGCGGGCGGTTCTTCGAAACCCCGGCGGAACGTGCGATCGGCCCGTCTCCCCATCGTCGCCGGGTCCATATCATCTCCCTGACAGTACCCACTCACACGGCGAGGCACCTATGGCCGAGTTCACCCCGCTTGACGTCACGTGCGTCAACACGATCCGCACGCTGGCCATGGACGCGGTCCAGAAGGCCAACTCCGGGCACCCGGGCGCGCCGATGGGCCTCGCCCCGGTCGCGTACACCGTGTGGAACCGGTTCCTCACCTACGACCCGGCCCACCCGCTGTGGCCGAACCGCGACCGGTTCGTGCTCTCGAACGGCCACGCCTCGATGCTCCTGTACTCGCTCATCCACCTCGCCGGCATCAAGAACGTCGACGAGCACGGCAAGACGCTCGACGAGCCGTCGCTGCCGCTCGAGCAGCTCAAGCACTTCCGCCAGCTCAACAGCAAGACCCCGGGCCACCCCGAGCACGAGTACACCGCCGGCGTCGAGACCACGACCGGCCCGCTCGGCCAGGGCGTCGGCAACGCTGTCGGCATGGCCATCGCCCAGAAGTGGATCGCCGGGTACTACGGCCGGCCCGGGTTCGAGGGGCTGTTCGACCACCGCGTGTACGCGATCTGCGGCGACGGGTGCATGATGGAGGGGGTCGCGTCCGAGGCCGCGTCGCTCGCCGGGCACCTCAAGCTCAACAACCTCACGCTAATCTACGACGACAACACCATCACCATCGACGGGCACACCGACCTGGCGTTCAGCGAGAACGTCGCGGCCCGGTTCGAGGCCTACGGGTGGAACGTCCTCCGGGTCAACGACGGCAACGACCTCGACGGCATGCAGAAGGCGCTCGACGGGGCGAAGAAGAGCACCGACAGGCCGACCCTGATCGTCCAGAAGACCCTCATCGGGTACGGCGCGCCGAACAAGCAGAACACCCACGGGGCCCACGGCGAGCCGCTCGGGCCGGACGAGATCAAGCTCGCGAAGAAGGCCTACGGGTGGCCCGAGGACTCGAGCTTCCTCGTGCCCGACGGCGTGTACGACCACTTCAAGGCCGGGATCGGCAAGCGGGGCGGCGACGCCTTCGCGGCGTGGACCAAGCAGTTCGCCGAGTACAAGGCGAAGTTCCCGGAGCAGGCCGCGCAGCTCGAGGCGATCGAGCGGCGCGAGCTGCCCCCGGGGTGGGACAAGGGCGTCCCGGTGTTCCCGGCCGACGCGAAGGGGCTCGCGACCCGCGAGAGCTCGGGCACGGTCATCAACGCGCTGGCGAAGACCATCCCGTGGATCGTCGGCGGGTCGGCCGACCTGAACCCGTCCACGAAGACGTTCATGAAGGGCGAGGGGACGTTCACCGCGACCACGCCGGCCGGCCGGAACATCCACTTCGGCGTCCGCGAGCACGGCATGGGCTCGATCATGAACGGCATGGCGCTTGCGGGGCTGCGGAGCTACGGCTCCGGGTTCATGATCTTCTCCGACTACGGCCGCCCGCCGATCCGCCTCGCGGCCATCATGAACCTGCCGGTCTTCTACGTGTTCACGCACGACAGCATCGGCGTCGGCGAGGACGGGCCGACGCACCAGCCGATCGAGCAGATCATGTCGCTCCGGGCCATCCCGGGGCTGATCGTGCTCCGCCCGGGCGACGCGAACGAGGTGGCCGAGGCGTACAAGGTCGCGGTGCAGTCGAAGCACGCCCCGGTGGTGCTGGCGATGACCCGGCAGGCGCTCCCGACGCTGGACCGCACCAAGTACGCCCCGGCCTCGGGGCTCGCGAAGGGCGGGTACGCGCTCAACGACGTGCCGAAGCCCGACGTGCTCCTGATCGCCACCGGCAGCGAGGTGGCGCTGGCCCTGGACGCGGGCGAGAAGCTCGCGGCCGAGGGGATCAAGGCCCGGGTGGTGAGCCTGCCGAGCTGGGAGCTGTTCGACAAGCAGTCGCAGGAGTACCGCGACTCGGTGCTGCCGCCGTCGGTCACCGCCCGCGTGTGCGTCGAGATGGGCGGCGCGTTCGGGTGGGAGCGGTTCGCGGGCCTGACCGGCGCGATCATCGGCATGCGGTCGTTCGGCGCGTCGGCCCCGCTCAAGGACCTGCTCCCGCACTTCGGGTTCACCACCGCCGCCGTCGTCGCCGCTGCGAAGAAGCAGGTCGGGAAGTAAGTTCAAAGTTCGTCGGGTTCAAAGTCCGACGGTGCCCGTGCAACGGGCCACCGTCGGGGGGGGCCGCCGGGCCCCCCCGGGGGGGGGGGCGCCCCCCCCCCCCCGCCGCCCCGGGTGGCGCAAACCCCCCCCCCCGGCGCGGCCCACCCCCTCGCTGGCGCTCAGGGTTCGCCCAAACCCGCTGCTCGTGCCGCGGCTCCAGGTTTTGACCTTTGAACTCGAAACTGGCCGCTACGCGTCGCGCACCGCGCCTATCGCGTCGGCCCGGTTCGGGAAGATCCGCAGGACGCGGTCGAGCTTCGTCAACTCCACGATCACCTTCACGCCCGACGTCAGGTTGCACAGCGCCACCCCGCCGCCCTCGGACTTCACCTGGTTCGACAGCCCCACCAGCAGCCGGATGCCCAGGCTCCCGATGTAGACGAGCCCCTGCAGGTCGAAGACGAACTTGCGGAACCCCGCGGCGTGCTGCGCGTGCAGTTGCGGCCCGAGTTCCTCCGTCGCCAGCGGGTCGAGCGTCCCCGTCAGCGCCGCGACGCACACGCGGCCCGTCGGGTCGGCCTCGAACTGCGAACTGAACTTGGTCGTGCTCACTTTCGGTGCCCTCGCTCGGTCTCGGGGTGGCGGTCGGTGTGTGTGATCGCTCTGCCGTCATGGTATCGCAAACGTGCCGGCCGCGCGACCGGGGGCCGTGAGTTTCCGACCGGTGGCACAGGCCTCTGGCCTGTGTTCGCTTTCACAGGCCAGAGGCCTGTGCCACCCAGACACGGAGGGTATAACTGAAGCACCCTCTCTCCCGCGGAGCCCGCCATGTTCCCCGCACTCGTCGTCCTCGGGTTCGCGATCCCGGTCCCGCCGTCGCCGTCCCAGGCCGCGGTCGCGGCGGCGCTGCCGAAGCTCGTCGCCGGGATGCGGGGCCACGCCGAGCAGAAGACGTGCTTCGCGTGCCACAACCAAGCGTACCCGCTGCTGGCGCTCTCGGCGGCGCGGGCCGCCGGGCACGAGGTGCCGCGGGAGTTCCTGAAGGCGCAGGGCGAGCACATCGCCGGGTTCCTCGCGGCGAACAAGGACCGGTTCCGCGACGGCCGCGGGACCGGCGGCGCGGCCGCGACCGCGTCGTTCGCGCTGCTCGCGCTGGACCTCGCCGGGTACGAGCCCGACGACGCCACCGCCGCGGCCGCCGAGTACCTCGCGAAGTTCCCCGGCGACCGCGACCACTGGCGGACCACGTCGAACCGGCCGCCGACCGAGGCGAGCGACTTCACGATCACCTACGCGTCGATGCGGGCGCTGCGGCGGTACGGTGCGGCCGCCGACCGCGACCTCGTCACCCGGCGGCGCGACGCGGCCCGCGAGTGGCTCGTGAAGACCCCCGCGAGGGACACCGAGGACCGCGTGTTCCGGCTGCTCGGGCTGAAGGAGGCCGGCGCGCCCGAGAAGGAGGTCGCCGCGGCCGCGTTCGATCTGGTCAAGGCGCAGCACCCGAGCGGCGGGTGGGCGCAACTCGACGGCGGCGAACCCGACGCCTACGCGACCGGCGAGGCGCTCTTCGCACTGCACCACGCCGGCGGGATGAGGTCCGGCGCGCCGGCGTACCGTGAGGGGGCAGCGTTCCTCCTGAAGACGCAGCAGGCGGACGGGACGTGGCGTGTGAAGACCCGGAGCAAGCCGTTCCAGCCGTACTACGAGAGCGGGTTCCCGTACGAGAAGGACCAGTTCATCTCGATCGCCGCGACCGGCTGGGCGGCCGCGGCGTTGGCGGCGAAGTGACTGGAAGCTCGCGGGAGAGCGCGCGGGTGTCGGGCGGAGCCACGGTACCCCGCCCAACGCCCGACCCGTTCCGCCACCGCTTCTTCTCCCGGATCTGCTTGGTTCTGGTGGGGCAGACATTCTTGTCTGCCTCCAGTCGCCTCACGAGGCAGGCACGAATGCCTGCCCCACCAAGGGCAACTGATCCACGTGATCCGGGATGAGGCTTCAAACTTTGAACTCGAACCGGGGTCACTGCCCCCGCAGCACGACGAAGTCGACCCCGCCGCTGGGCCGCAGGACGTGCAGCACGGCCCCCTTCTCGCGGCTCGCGCGTTCCACCGCCGTTCGGAAGTCGTCGGGCGTCGCGACCGGGAACCGGTCCACCTGGATCACGAGCATCCCGCGGCCCACGCCCGACTGCGCCGCGAGGCCGTTGGGCGTCACGGTCGCCACCTGAACCGCCCTCGCCCCCTTCGGCAGCCCGAGCTTCGCGGCCGCGTCCGCGGTGACCTCGGCCACCGTCAGCCCGAGCGCGTCGAGGCTCATCGCGGCCTGGAGCGGCGGCCCCGGGGCCGCGCCGGCGGCGGGCGCGACGTCGAGTTGCTCGACGGGCGTCACGCGGGTCTGGAACGCCTGCCCGTTGCGGACCACGACGACGGCCGCGGGCTGCCCGGCCGGCGCGGCAACGACCGCCTTGAGCATCTCCCGCGGGGTGGTCACGACCTGCCCGTTGAACGCGGTCACCACGTCGCCGACGCCGAGGTTGGCCGCCTCGCCGGGCGACTTCGCAACGATCTCCGTGATCACCACGCCGCCGCCGGGCTTGAGCTTGTTCCGCGCGGCCGCGTCGTCGTCCATCTCGCGGACCTGCACCCCGATCGACGGGCGCTTCACGGCCCCGTTGCGGATCAGGTCGGCGGCGACGGCGTCGGCCAGCTTGCCCGACACCGCGAGCCCGACCCCCTGGAACCCGCCGCTGCGGGTCTTGATCGCGGACGACAGGCCGATCAACTTGCCCTCGGTGCTCACGAGCGGGCCGCCGCTGTTGCCGGGGTTCACCGCCGCGTCGAACTGGATGAAGTCCTCGACGACGTTCACGTTCAGGTTCTGCCGGCGGGTGGCGCTGACGATCCCCTGCGTGACCGACCCGGTGAGCCCGAACGGCGCGCCGAACGCCAGCACGCGGTCGCCCGGTTCCATCGCGACGCTGTCGCCGAATTCGACGAACGGGAACGGGGCCTTGTCCTCGATGCGGACGATCGCGAGGTCGGTCTTCGGGTCGCGGCGGATCTCCTTCGACGGGAACTTCCGGCCGTCGGCCAGGGTGACCTCGACGGTGGCGGTGTCGGCGACGAGGTGGTTGCAGGTGAGGACGATCCCGGCCGGGTGGATGAGGACGCCGGAGCCGAACCCCGGGTCCGGGTCGTCGAGCTTCGGGCGGGCCTTGGCCTTCCCCTCGATGACGACGACCGCCGGGGCGACCCGCTTCACGACCGGTGCGTACGAGTTCCAGTCGCGGGGCAGGGCCGGGCCGCCGAGGGGCTCGGGCACCGGGACCGGGGCGGGGGCCGGGGGCTGGCCGACGAGCCGCGGGCCGAACGCGAGGCCGCCGAACAGGCCGAGCGCGAGGCACGCGGCCGTTCGCCGTGAGGGGGCGGAAAGTGACATGGTGCCGACTCCGAGGTGTGCGCCGGGTGACGACGCATTCTACCGCACGGGCGAGGTGGGGGCGCGGGAGAGGGGAGTTGGGCGAACCCCGAGCGCGAGCGAGGGGGTAGCGCTACCCCCTCGCTCGCGCT
>NZ_JBHYGG010000121.1:0-10656 GCF_051859125.1 Gemmata sp. | reverse complement strand
CCCCCTCACCCGCCGCTCGAAGACTCGCGGCGACCTCTCCCCCCGGACGGGGGGCGAGGTGTAGCCCCCGCGCCCCTCAGCAGCAATGAGGATGAGTGAGGGGCGAACACCGGAACCGAATTCCAGCCCCGCGTAACGGTTCGGCACCACGGCAGGAGGCTTCATCATGATCGTCGTCACCGGCGCGGCCGGGTTCATCGGGTCGAACCTGGCGCACCGCCTTGCGGCGGAGGGCCGCGACCTGCTGCTGGTCGACCACCCGCTCACCGCCGCGAAGTACGCCAACTTCGCCGGCCTGTCGCGCTTTCAGTTCATGGACCACGAGCGGTTCCTCGCCGCGCTCGGCACGGACGTGCGTGAGGCCGAGGCGGTGTTCCACCTCGGCGCGTGCAGCTCCACGACCGAGACGAACTGGGACTACCTCGCCCGCAACAACGTCGGCTACACCCGCACCCTGTGGGAGTGGTGCGCGACGACCGGGTGCCCGTTCCTCTACGCGTCGAGCGCCGCGACCTACGGCGACGGCTCCCGCGGGTTCGACGACCGCACCCCGCCGGCCGAACTCACGCCGCTGAACCTCTACGGAAAGAGCAAGAACGACTTCGACATCTGGGCGCTCGCGGAGGTTTCTGCTGGGAGACCGCAGCCGCACCGATGGGCCGGGTTGAAGTTCTTCAACGTGTACGGCCCGCGCGAGCCGCACAAGGGGCGGATGGCGAGCGTCGTGTACCAGACGTGGAAGCAGGTGAAGGCGACCGGGGGCATGGCGCTGTTCCGCTCGACCGACCCGGCCTACGGCGACGGCGGCCAGCTCCGCGACTTCGTGTGCGTGACCGACAACGTCGAACACCTGCTCTGGCTGTGGCGCGGCCCGGCCCCGAGCGGCGTCTACAACTCCGGCACCGGCACCCCGCGGACGTTCTTCGATCTGGCGAAGGCGGTGTTCGTGGCGCTCGGCCGCGAGCCGAACATCCGCTTCACCGACATGCCCGCGGACCTCGCCGGGAAGTACCAGAACTTCACGAAGGCCGACACGACCAAGCTCCGCGCCGCCGGCTACGACCGCCCGCCGACCGCCCTCGAAGACGGCATCCGCGACACCGTCGCGTGGCTGGAGGCGAACGCGGTCTAAGTTTGGTGGGGCAGGCATTCGAGCCTGCCGTGTTGAAATCGTTGGCCCCACGCGGGCCGCCACGGAGGGCGGCCCCTACAGACCAAAGACGAAAACTCTGCTAGGGGCCGCCCTCCGTGGCGACCCGCCAATCACTGTTGACTTCAACCGAGCAGCCTCTGGTCTGTGCCACCAACCACGGGCGAACACCCTCCCGCCCGCGTGCGTCAGTCGGAGATGTTCGCGAGGAACGCCTCGTACTTGCCCCGGGCCTTGAACTCCGCCTCGGCGAGCGACTTTTGCTTCTCGGTGAGGGCGTCGATCTCCTTCTCCTGGTCCGAGAGCTTCTTCAGGTAGGTCGCGTACACCTCGGCCTCTTTCGGCGTCTCGCGCAGGTTCTGGCGGATGCGCTCCTGGTCCGCGTTGAGCCGCGCGAGGTCCATCAGAACCTGGCCCTGCTCGCGGCGCGCGGCGTCCCACGCCTCCCTCACCTTTGCCGCCTGCTGGAGCTGTCGCTTCAGCCCCGGGCTGGTCTCGGCGAGTGTCGTGAAGTAGCGGATCGCGTCGTCCGCGTCGTTCGTGAGGGTGACCTCGTTCGCCAGCACCCGCTCCTCCGTCACGGTGAGCGACTTCGACTCGCCGGCCCGCACGGCGACCTGGAACCGGTACACGTCGGGCGTGTCCTCGACGGGCTTGTCGGTGCCCACGAGCTTGAACTGGTCGTTCGTGCGGTTCGGGTGCTCGATGAGCAGCGTGCGGTCGGTCCGCGAGCGGTTCGTGACCCGGTACGTCTTCTCCTCGGTCAACTTCGCGCTCACGGTGACGAGCCCCTTCACCGCCTTCACGCTGGTGACCTTCTGCGACCCGGCCCCCCTCTGCGGGTCGACCTCGGTGCCGAGGTCGATGGCGTAGGAGACGAGCCGCTCCTCGTTCGGTTGCACGTCGAGGACGCGGGTGTCGCCAGCGTACACGCTCCCCTCGAACACGGTGATCGGCCCCTGGTTCAGGTGCGCGCCCGAGGTGTTCTTGAACCTCAGGCCGAGCAGCGGGTGCGTGCGCTGAACGGCCTCGTTGTAGATGCTCACCTTCTGCCCCTCGATCGCCTTGCCGACGATCGGCAGCATGGCGCTCTTCTGGCGGGCGAGACTGACGGGGTGGTCGATCGCGTACTGGAAGGCGTCGCCGAGGGCCGCGGCGGTCGCGGCGTTCCCGACACTGCCGGTGGCGACCGGCGTGGCGAGCTCCTGAGCCACCGTTCGGGCGTCGAGATGGGCACCGAGCCCGGAGACGTCGTACTGTGCGAACGACCGGAGGTCCGGCCGGCGCGGGTCGGCGTCGGTGAGGCCGCCGTACACCATCCGCTCCTTGTCGCTGCCGAGGTGCTGCTCCTCCGCCACTCGCTTCTGCGTCCTGGCCATCGTGACCAGCGCCCCGATCGCCGGGTTGTTCGGATCGAGGCGCTGGGCGGCGAGGGCGACCTGCTCGGCCGCCGCGTACTTCCCCTGCTTGACGAGTTCGTGGTACGCCTTGAAGTGACCCTGGAGGCTCACGCCCTGGAGGTTCACGCCCGGCGGAGGGGGTGGCGCGATCGGGTCCAGGGTCGGCGGAGGTGTCGGGGCTCCGTCCGAACCGAACACACCGACCGAGATGTTCACGGGCTGCTTGTGGTCGCCCGGCCCGTTGTTCAGCGGCGGGCCGAGGTCAACGGCCAGCGGCAGCGGCCCGAGTGCGGGAATGTTGAGGCGGAGCCCGTGGCCGACGGCCCTGCGGTACGCCACCGGCCGCAGCGAGGCGAACAGCTCGGGCTCGACGGTCGGGCGGTTGAGGTACAGCGGGTCGTGCAGGTTCATCTGGAACGAGATGGGGCGGCCGCTGATGAGCGCCATCTTCACGCCGGCCCAGTCCTCGTCGGTGGTGTTCTCGACCAGCGCCCACCCCTGCAGGTACGGCTTCTCCTTGTCGGAGAGCACCATCCGGTACGACGTCTTCCAGATCGGGGCCTCGACGACGTACCCGACCTGCACTTTGCGCCGGCCGTCGCCCGCGAAGTGCAGGCTCACGGCCTTCTTCTGGGCGTCGTGCGACGCGGCCAGCACGTCGAGGGCGCGGCGGAACTCGTTCTCGATCACCGGGTTCGCGAACCGGAGGTGCTGCACGTCGGCGAGCCTCACGCTGCGGAGCCCCTCGGCGCACCACAGGTTCACGAACGCGGCCTCGGCCTCGCCGCCGGCCGCCGCGAGCCGCCGCCGCTCGACGCCGACGATCACCCCCGAGAGCTTGCCGCCCTGGGTGCCCGCGCCGGGGGCCACGGCGGCTTCGACCCGCTCGCCGCGCATCTGGCTGACGAGGGCGTCGAGGGTCGGGTTGCCGTCGAGGTTGACGGCGAAGCTGCCGAGGGTGCGGGAGACGGGCTCGCGGCTGTCGTAGCTGACCGCGGCCACGCGGCCGCCGCCGAAGTCTTCGAGGGTCATGCTCTTGAGCAGGTCGTTGACGTCGTGCTCGGGGAACGCGAGGTCCACGCGGGCGTCGTCGGTGACCTCGCCGCTGCGGGAGAAGTACCCGACCCCGCAGTTGAACAGCACCACCCGGGTGACGGGCAGCGACACCGCCGGCTTCACGTCGTGCTTCGCGGCCGCCCCGTGAGTGGCGCCGACGAGCCTGTCGGCCCCGATCCCGGCCGCCACGCCCGCGCCGAGGACCGGCAGGCACCACGCCAGTGTTCGCCTCATCATGTGTCGCACCTCGGTGGGCGCCCCGCGACGGGCCGGGGCGGGAGCGGGGCGCCGGAACGTGCGACCCGGGGTGCGATCATACGCGGGTGCCGCGGGCGGTGTCACCGCCAACCCGCACGGCCGGTTACTGCCGCGGCGGCACCTGGTGCTTCGGGTACACGACGACGACGTCGCACAGCCCCCACGGGGTCGAGCCGAACAGCGCGTCGAGCACCCCGCGGCCGTACTTCCGCCGCAGGCTCACCTCCTCGCGGATGCCGAGGCTCGGCGGCAGGATCTCCTTGAACCCGGCGAGCGACTGCTGGTGCGTGAACAGGATCACGGTTTCGGGGCGGTGGTGGCACTCGACGAACATCTGGTTCACGTCCTTGGTCCGCACGTTCCGCATGTCGCTCCGGTTCGCGTAGAACGCGAGCGAGTCGCAGTTCCGCGGGAAGCACAGCACCGACGTGTCCGGGTCGGCGACGAACCGCTCGACCAGCTCCGGGCGGCCGTAGGGCGACCGCTCCCTCGCGTACCACGGCATCCCGACGTGCGACACGAACAGCACGAACGACGCCATCACGCCGACCAGCCCCGGCGTCGCCAGCGACGTGTTCCACCGCGTCCGGCCCACGAACTCGCCGAGCGCGAGGCACAGGAACGGGTACGCCGGCAGGATGTACGTCGGCAGCTTGCTCCCCGAGCAACTGAAGAAGAACACGCACCACAGCCCCGCCAGCAGCCAGAACCCGGCGGCGAGTGCGGGCCGCGTGCTCGTGGCCTGTTCGCCGCGGAGCAGGTCGCGGGCGAACGCGACGAGCAGGATCGTTCCCGGCAGCAGCCCGCCGAGCAGGATCGGGACGTAGTACCAGATCGGTTGCAGGTGGTCGAACGGTTGCAGGAACCGCAGGACGTTGTGCTGCCAGAAGAAGTACCCGAGGAACTGCGGCTGCTCGCGGAGCATCGCGACGTACCACGGCACGTTCACCGCGACGACGACGGCGGCGAACAGGGCGTAGTGCCGCAGCCGCGCGACCTGGCGAGCGGCGAGGAACCCGTAGGTCCACAGCGGCACGAACAGCAGCATCTCGGCGATCGGCCCCTTCGTGAGGAACCCCAGCCCGGAGGTGAACGCGGCCGCGACCCACCACCCGGGCTTCAGCGCCCCGGTCCGCACGGCCTCGAACCCGCACAGCACCGACACCGTCACGCACAGCGTCAGCAGACCGTCGAGGAGGAGCAGGCGGGCGACGCACACGAACCCCGGCGCGACGCTCAGGAGCAGCGCGGCCCAGAACGCGCCGCGCTCGCCGATGCTGCGGCGGCCGATCAGGTACACGGCGAGGATCGTGAGGTGGACGCACACCGCGGGCACGAGCCGCGCCGCCGCCGGCGACACGCCGAACGCCGTGTACGACAGCGCGACGAGCCAGTACATGAGCGGGGGCTTGTCGAGGTACGGCTGGCCCTGGAGCGTCGGCACGACCCACGCGTCGTTCGCCACCATCTCCTTCGGGATCTGCGCGTACCGGCCCTCGTCGGGCTCGAGCAGGTGGAAGTTCAGCGTCGGGTACAGCACCGCGGCCGGGAGCAGCACCACGACCAGCAGCGCCCACGGGCGGACCCGCGTGTCGGCCGCCCCCTCGCCGGGGAACAGCACGCGGGTGAACAGGAACGACACCCACCCGAGCAGCGACCGCGCTTCCATACGCGAACCTCCAAACGGAACCGTGCCGGGACTATCGCACGCCGCCGCTCGCGCGGTCAACCCGGGCTGCGCGGCCACCCGGTGCCCACCGCTGGTCGCGGCGTGTTCAGGGGTCCCAGGGTTTGCACCAGGAGCCCCAGGGTTTGCGCCGCGGACCCAGGGTTTGCACCCTGGGCTACGCACTGCCGCCCCCTCCGGGGGCTAAATGCCTTGAGTCCCGGAGGGACGACAGTGCGTAGCCCAGGGTTCTGGTTGGGTTCTGGCGCAAACCCTGGGGCCGTTAGCGGCCCGCCGTGTTTTCACGGGCGGCTCCGAATTTGCCGGGTACGATGCTATGGTCCGCACACATCATGGGGGTTCGTCGATGAAGACGCGTTTGCTCGCCGCGGTCGCGGCGTTCGCTGCGGTGGTCGCGCTCGTGCCGGCCGGGCGGTCGCAGGACAAGGCCGCGCCGGACGCGGCGGCGATCGCCGCCAGGGCCGCCGAGTTCCTGAAGAAGACGCAGAACGAGAACGGGAGCTGGGGCAAGGAGCCGCAGAGCCGCGGGGCCACGGGCGTGATCGTCACCGGGCTCATCCGCACCGGCACCAGGCCCGACGACGCGCCGGTCGCCAGGGGGGTGAAGTACATCGAGTCGCTGGTGAACGCGAAGTCCGGGCACATCGCCGGGGACGACGCGAAGGCCACGCTCATCAACTACACGACCAGCATCAACATCATGGCGCTCAACGCCGCCGGGAAGGACGACAAGTACAGGGCGGTGATCGCCGGCGCCGCGAAGTACCTCAAGGAGTACCAGTGGGACGACGCCCGCGGTAAGAAGGACGACAGCGACTACTACGGCGGGGCCGGGTACGCCGGCGACAAGAGCCGCCCGGACCTGTCGAACACCGCGTTCTTCCTGGAGGCGCTCAAGGAGGCCGGCGTCAGCAAGGACGACCCGGCGTTCAAGAAGGCGCTCGTGTTCGTGGGCCGGTGCCAGAACCTCAAGAGCGAGCACAACACCGCCCCGTGGGCCGAGAAGAACAACGACGGGAGCTTCGTCTACACCGGGGCCAACGGGGGCGAGAACCGGCGCACCGACGGCGAGGGCGTGAAGACCGACATGGGCGGGTACGGGAGCATGACGTACGCCGGCATCAAGAGCATGGTGTACTGCGGGGTCGGCAAGGACGACCCGCGGATGAAGAAGGCGCTGGAGTGGGTCGCCAAGAACTACACCCTCGACGCCAACCCGGGGATGCCCGAGGCGAACAGCCAGCGGGGGCTGTACTACTACTACCACACGTTCGCGAAGTGCATGGCGGCGCTGGGCGACGACACGTTCACCGACGCCAAGGGGGTGAAGCACGACTGGCGGGCCGACCTGCTCGCGGCGCTGGCCAAGCGGCAGAAGCCCGACGGCAGCTTCGTCAACGACACCGACCGGTGGATGGAGGGCGACCCGAACCTCGTCACCGGCTACGCCCTGATGGCCCTGAGCTACTGCCAGAAGAAGTAGGTCACGATGGGATTCCGACGGGACGGCAAACAGACACACGCCGAACAGATGGCGTGGCAAGTGTGGCGGGAGCAGCACGCCGATTTGCTTCGGGCGACTGCCTTACCCCCGCAGGTACTCCGCACCCGTGCGGATTGGGAATACCTTCTCCGTTATGGCTATCACGCCGACCCGTATCCTCAGATCGATTTTCGCCTGGAGGAACTCATCCCGGTCCAGCGGGACGCCTTCAGGCTCCTCTTGGAAGTTGTGCTGAGTCCAGAGGAACGGTGTCAGGAAAGTGCTGGGTGGCACTTCGTCTGCCCGCCTGACCCAGCCGACCGACAGTAATCTCGCGACCGGCTACGCCCTGATGGCCCTGGGCTACTGCCAGAAGAAGTGACCGGTGTGTGTCGAGCCGACCGGAAATGGGAACCGCCCGCGACAGAGTCGCGGGCGGTTCGCGTTCACGGGCCGGGGTGCCGCGGGTCAGTTGCCGTACTCGCCGCCGAACCCGATCTTTCCGCCGATGCCACCGATGCCCCCCTGGAACCCACCGATCCCGCCCTGGAACCCGCCGATGCCGCCCTGAATCCCGCCGATCCCGCCGATGCCACCGATCCCGCCGATGCCGCCCTGGAACCCGCCGATCCCGGCGATGCCCCCCTGGAACCCGCCCTGGATGCCGCCGATCCCGGCGATGCCCCCCTGGATGCCGCCGATCCCACCGATGCCGCCCTGGAACCCGCCGATCCCGCCCTGGATCCCGCCGATCCCACCCTGGATGCCGCCGATCCCACCGATGCCACCAATCCCGCCGCCGATGCCGCCGAGCTGGCCGCCCAGCGCGCCGCCGCCCTGACCGAGGTAGCCCGGCCCGATCTGCGGGAACGGCCCGACGATGAAGTTCCCCCCACCGCCGATGCCCCCACCGAGACCGCCGCCGATGCCGCCCTGGAACCCGCCAATGCCCCCGGCGATCCCGCCCTGGATGCCGCCGATGCCACCCTGAAACCCGCCGATCCCGCCCTGGATCTGACCACCGATGCCGCCCTGGAACCCGCCGATGCCGCCGATGCCGCCCTGGAGCCCGCCGATCCCGCCCTGGAACCCGCCGATGCCACCGATTCCCTGGAGGCCGCCACCGATGCCCTGGAGGCCACCACCGATGCCGCCGATGCCGCCGATGCCGCCCTGGATCTGACCGCCGATGCCGCCGATCCCCTGGAGGCCGCCACCGATGCCCTGGATCTGGCCCCCGATCCCCTGGATGCCGCCCTGGATCTGGCCGCCGATGCCCGCGACCCCGCCGCCGCCGATGCCCGCGACCCCGAGCGCACCGGGGGCCAGCAGCGGGCGGAACGAGCCCGGCGGGACGTACGGGATGAAGTTGTTCCGGAACGTCCGCTGCTGGGCACTGACGACGCCCGTCAGCGGGAGGACCGCCAGGGCACTGAGCGCGACCGCGGTCTGCAAGAGACGCCGCTGGGACGAACGAAACATGTGTGGCTCCCGGTCAGCCAAGGTGAGTGAGTGTGGACCGTGGACGTTGCGATCCGGAGGGCATGCTACCCGAAAATTTAGCAGACGCCGGCAACCCGGGCAAACGACAGCGAACGATTATCATGAACTCTGTTCAGCTGATGAACACGCAGCAGTTCACGTTGCTGCCGCCGTCAGGGATTTGCGAACGTGATAGGCACGAATGGATGACAAAACCCCGGCGCGTGCCCGAAATGTAAGCAGCCCGCGACAGGGTCGCGGGCTGCAAGGAGCGGGTGCAAGGGGACTGTCGGGCGGGTCAGGGGGCCAGGGAGAGCCACCCGGCCAGGACGCCGGCGGCGACCGCGGCGAGGGCGACGGCGGCGTACACCAGCGCGCGGCTCCTCGGTGCGGCGACCGCGGGGGCGCGGACCGGTTTGGGGAGTGGGGGGGCCGTTCGCGGGCGGGCCCTGAGGGGCGGGGCGCTCTGGGTGTCGTGCCCGGAGATCGAGCCGGTCTCGTGGCTGGCGTGCGTCGGGTCGGCCGCCTCGGTCAGTTCGGCGAGCGCGACGATGTCGGACCCGGTGCGCCGCGGGGTGCGGGCGGCGATCTCGGCGAGCGTGGCCTGGAGGGTGCCGCGCTGCGCGACCTTCGTGCGGCCCAGGCCGGTGGCGACGCGGGGGCTGGCGTGGACCCACGGGGCCAGCGCGGCGACCACCTCGGCCGGCGTCTGGTACCGGTCCTCGGGCTTCTTCTCGAGCATCCGGGCGACGGCGGCGCTCAGCTCGGGCGGCACCTCGGGCCGCAGCGACGACAGCGCCGGCGGGGTGGAGATCTGGTGCTGGAGGAGCTTCTGGGCGGTCGAGCCCTCGAACGGGGGCTTGCCGGCGACGAGGGCGAACAGGGTGGCCCCGAGCGAGTACACGTCGGCCCGGCCGTCCATCGGGAGGTTCATCCCCTGCTCGGGGGGGCTGTAGTCGGCGGTGCCGGCGGCCTCGGCGGTGGAGTCGCCCGGGTACGCGGGGCCGTCGGCCGCCGCGTGCGGGTGCGCAAGGCCCATGTCGAGCACCTTGATGGTGCCGTGGCGGTCGAGCATCAGGTTGGCGGGCTTCACGTCGCGGTGGACGAACCCGCGCTCGTGGGCGTGCTGGAGCCCGGTGGCGGCCTGGGCGGCGTACTCGGCGGCGGCCGCGAACGGGACCCGCCCGCGGGCGAGCACCTGTTCGAGCGACTCGCCCTCGATGTGCTCCATGACGAGGAACGGCGTGCCCTTGTCGACGGTCACGTCGAAGACGCGGACGATGTTCGGGTGGTCGAGCGCGGCGGCGGCGCGGGCCTCGTTGAGGAACGTCTCGGCGGCCCGCTTCGGGTCGGCCCCCTTGCCCGGGATCAGCACCTTGAGGGCGACCTTCCGGTTCAGGCCGGCGTGCTCGGCGAGGTACACCGCGCCGACCCCGCCCTTGCCGAGCAGGTCGAGGACGGTGTAGGAGCCGAGGCGGAACCCCTTGTGGCGGCCGGCGAGGAGCTGGTCGGCCTGGAACCGCGTGAGGACGCCGGTGGCGACCAGTTCGTTGGCGGCCAGCCTGGGGTCGCGGGGCAGCGGCTGCCCGGCGAGCGCCGCGAGCTTCTGCGGGGTCGCGACGCCGCTCTTCTTGAGCAGTTCGATCAACTCGGCGGCCGACGTAGGCGGTGTGGGCATGGCCTCACGACCCAGTAAATTGTGGACGGGGCGACGTGCTGACCCGCAACCGCGACCGAGTATAAACCAGCGCCGGGGACAATGAAAGGGGCATGAGAGTTAAAAGTACCGCGATTCACAAAGTCCCGCGAGTGCGGGCCCCGCGATTCCAGTGTGACGCGGCGACGGACCTGACAGTTCCATATTCGACCCGCGCCCCTGGGAAGTAAACGGCAAATCTTGCGATTCCGGTCGCCGCCCGCCGCCCGCGGACCGGGCGCGTGGCCCGGTCCTCGGGAGCCGGCGACGCGACAGAGTCGGTCCGTCGCCCCCGCGGGTGCCACCAACCGCGCTCCGGGCCTCATGGTTTCCCTCTGCAGCGTGCGCCGGGGTGCGACTCACGGACTGGTCCCAAGTCCAATTGAACCGGAACCGTGGTGGACGGGTCGGAGCCCGAGCGCCGAGCGAGGGTCCACGTGAACC
>NZ_JBHYGG010000120.1:0-10672 GCF_051859125.1 Gemmata sp. | reverse complement strand
GAAACAGCCGCGTAGGCCAGAAGAACTCGCACCCGCGGGACTATTTCGTGGGAGCGAACCGGATCTGTTGGATTCGATTGGTCCGAGCCCGAGCGCCGAGCGAGGGTGGACGCGAACCCTCGCTCGGCGCTCGGGCGAACGCCGATTCACCCCCCCGCGCTGGTCACGGCTTCTTCGGGGCGTCCTGCGCGTTCGCCTCGGGGGTGTACCGGTAGTACACCTCCAGTGTCAGCAGGCTCAGGCACGTCGTCCCGAGCCGCCCGCAGTTCGGCCCAATCCACTGGTCGCGGGCCGGGTCCCAACTTCCGCGCTCGGCCCGGGTGCGGTTCTGGACCTTGATGAGCCAGTCGGGCATCCCGCCGGCCCGCGTGCCGTCGGGCCGGGCCGGGCCCTCGTTCCAGTCCCGCCACGCGTCCCCGCCGTGGAACCGCACCACCTGCGTCGCGTAGTAGTAGTAGTACAGGTCGACCGCAGGCCCGCTCTGCGGGGTGGGCGCGCGACGCATCAGGCCCTTCGTCCCCTCGGCGAACCCGGGGGTCTTCGCCCGCCAGTCGTCGATGTAGTAGCGGCAGAGGAGCCCGATTGCGGTGAGCGCCGTGGCCGGGGCCGCGCCATCGCTATTGGTGTACCCGTAGGCGGCCTTGGTCTGCCCGGCCCCGGCGGCGTCGAGGAACGCGACCGCCTTCTTGATCGCCTTCTCGTCCACGCTCAGCCCGGCGAGTTGGCCCGCGTGCAGCGCCTGCACCTGCCAGCCGACGATCGACGTGTCGCCCTGGTCGCCGGCCCGGTAGCCCCAGCTCCCGTTCCCGCCTTGGCCCCGCTGGATGTAGTCGAGCGCCCGCTGCGCCGGCTCCTTGAGGGCGGGGTCCTGCGTCATGCCGTAGGCCTCGCACAGCGCGACCGTGGCGATCCCCTGGCCGTACATGTCCGGCGCGCCCTTGAAGTGCCCCGCGGCCGGCCCCTGCCCGTCCTCCAGGTTCTTGACGAGCCAGTCGAGGCCCGACTTGACGGTCTGCTTGTAGCGGCCGTCTTTGTGCGACTGCCCGGCCCCGAGGAACGCGAGCACCGCCATCCCCGTCGCCGGGGCCGTGTCGCCGGTCCGGCCCCGGTCGTACACCCAGCCGCCGTCGGGCTTCTGGACCTGGGTGAGCCACGCGAGGCCGAGCATCACCGCCTCCTCCCCCTCCTCGCTGCCGCCGAAGTCCTTGAGCAGCCGCTTGCGGGTCGCGCCCGAGCGGTCGATCCCCTTCTTCGGCTCGACCTTCGGGGCGGCGGGGGCTTGCGCCGGTGCGTCGGGGACCGCAGCCGTGAGGACCGCGGCCGCGGCGAACAGCGAGGCGAGAATGGCGGGTCGAAGCACGGACGCCCCCGTCGAAGAAGTGGAACGTGCAGTGTAGCCCGCCGGCCGGGCGCTCCGCAAGCGCCGCAAACCTCCGGACTGCGCCCCACTCCCTCGCTGGCGCTCAGGGTTCGCCCGGACACGACCAGTCCCACCGCTTACGTCGTTCGCGCGACGGCGGATTTGTAACTTCCCACGTCCCCGCAAGCCATCCGGGGTGATGGCTCGTCTGAATGGTGGTTGCAGAGCTGAACTCGGTCGGGTCGGCTCGCGTCGGCACCAGTTCAACAAGGGGAAGACAATGGCATCGAAGTGGCTGAAGGTCGCCCCGGTCGCGGGCGTGGTCGGGCTGGGCGTGGGGCTCGGGATCGGGGCCGACCGGCTGGTGAGCGCCGCCCCCGAGGCCGCCGCGAAGCAGGACGTGAAGCCGGCCGTGAGCTTGCCCATCACCCGCGTGGTGATGTTCAACAGTGGCGTGGGCTACTTCAGCCGCTCCGGCGAAGTGACCGACGATGCGCGTGTCGACCTGAGCTTCCAGGAAACGGACATCAACGACCTGCTCAAGAGCATGGTCCTCGAGGACTTCGGCAAGGGCCGCATCGCCGCGGTCAGCTACGACAGCCGCGAGCCGATCTCCCGCACGCTCAGCAGCTACGCCATCAACCTGAACGGCCAGCCCACGTTCGCCAACATCGTCAGCCAGATGCGCGGCGAGCGCATCGAGGTTGTGACCACGCCCGGCGCGACCAACCAGCCGGGCAAGCTGTCGGGGGTGATCGTCGGGGTCGAGACCCAGAAGGTCCCCGCGGGCACGACGACCGTCGACGCGCAGGTGATGAACATGTGGTGCGCCGAGGGGCTCCGGGCCATCAAGCTGAGCGAGGTCCAGCAACTGCGGTTCGCGAACCCGGTCATCGAGAGCGAGTTCCGCCGCGCCCTGGACACGCTCGCGCTCACGCACGACTCGCAGAAGAAGTCGGTGTCGCTGCACTTCGCCGGGGACGGCCCGCGGAAGGTGCAGGTGGGCTACGTGGTCGAGGCGCCGATCTGGAAGACCTCGTACCGCATGGTCCTCGCCGACAAGGAGAAGCCGTACCTGCAGGGGTGGGCGCTGGTCGAGAACCCGACCGACGAGGACTGGGCCGGCGTCAAGATGGCGCTCATCTCGGGCCGCCCGATCTCGTTCAAGATGGACCTGTACAACCCGCTGTACATCAACCGCCCGACCGTCGAGCCCGAGCTGTTCGCCTCGCTCCGGCCCGTCACCTACCGCGGCGGGTTCGCGCCGGCCAACGGGCTCGCGGCCGCTAACGGGCCGCTGGGCGGCGCGCTGCCCGAGGCCGATGCGGGGGACTTCGACAGGCGGAAGCAGATGGACCAACTGCGGGCGCGCGGCGAAGGTAAGGGGCAAGCCGGGGCCGAGAGGGCGGCGACAGCCGGGCTGAAGCTGGCCGACGGCCGGCCGGCCGACGCGAACCACGCCCGGGAACTCGCCGCGGAACTCGGCCGCCGCCCGAACCTGGGCGTCGCCGGGAACGCCGCCACCGCCGGCGCGCTGGGGGACTTCTTCCAGTACACGATCGACCACCCGGTCACGCTCGGCCGCCAGAAGTCGGCGATGCTCCCGATCGTCGGGAAGGACGTCGAGGGCCAGAAGGTCTCGATCTACAACCAGAACGTGCAGAAGACGCACCCGCTCCTGGGCCTGAAGTTCAAGAACACGAGCGGGGCGCACCTGAACCAGGGTCCGATCACCGTGTTCGAGGGCAGCGTGTACGCCGGCGACACCCGCGTCCTCGACGTCCAGCCGAACGAGGAGCGGCTCGTCAGCTACGCCATCGACTTGGGCACCGAGGTCGACCCGCAGGTCGGGCCGGGGACGCAGAAGATCACCAGCGTCAAGGCGGTCCGCGGCATCGTCCACACGACGACCAAGCTCACCGAGGAGAAGAAGTACCGGATCGTGAACCGGTCCCAGACGGACCGCACCCTGCTCATCGAGCACGCGAATCGCACCAACCAGCAGTTCAAGCTCGTGGACACGGACAAGCCGGTCGAGGACACCGCGGACGTGTACCGGTTCCAGGTCCCGGTCAAGTCCACCGAGACCAAGACGTTCGTGGTCAAGGAGGAGCGGGACGTCGCGAACTCGATCACCCTGACGAACGGGGCCGAGAACCAGATCCGCTACTTCATCAACCTGGCCGAGGCGAGCCCGGCACTGAAGCAGAAACTCACCGAGGCGCTCACGGTCAAGGCGACGTGGGACCTGGCCCGCCGGGAGCTGGCCCAGGTGGTGTCGGACCTGGCCCGGCTGAACCTGGACCAGGAGCGGATCCGCAAGAACCTCCGCGAGACCCCGAAGGAGGCCGAGGTGTACGCCACGTACCTCAAGAAGCTGTCGGACCAGGAGAAGGAAATCGACGCCCTGACCGAGAAGCAGAAGGCGCTGATGGACGGCGAGTTCAAGGCGCGCAAGAAGTACGACGACTTCCTCGCCAACATCTCCGACTGATGCGCTGTGCCCCCAAACCGGAACGCCCACCCCCACAGTCGGGGCGGGCGTTCTGCGTTGTAGTCACCCCGCGAACAGCTCCCGCAGCACCGCCTGCGTTCCGTCCCAGGCGTCCGCGGCGGCGTCGAAGTTCACGTCCATCGGGCGCGTCTGCGCCGGCGTCTTCAGGCCCACGGCCGGCGCGGCCGTCACCGCGGGGTTGAGCGGGACCTGGAACCCGCCGCCCTCCGCGAGCTGCCGCTCCGTCTCGGGCCGCAGCAGGAACTCGACGAGCTTCTGCGCGGCCGCCGGGTTCGGGCCGCCCTTTACCAGCGCGACGGTGTTCGGCAGGAACAGCGTCCCGAACCCGGCGGCGTCCGGGAACACGACCGCAACGGGCTTCCCGACGCGCACCTCGATCAGCGCGTCGTCGGTGTCGGTCAGCCCCACCGCGAACCGCCCGTCGGCCACGCCGCGTGCGACCTGCTTGTTCCCGGCGACGACGTTCACGCCGTTCGCCTTCAGCCCCGCGAAGAACTCGCGCGCCCTGGCCGCCCCGAGCGCGGCGGAGAGCGCCGCGGCGTGCGTCGCGGTGGTGCCGAAGAACGGCTTCGCGATCGCGACTTGGCCCCGCCACTTCTCGGCCAGCAGGTCGAAAAGCCCGAGCGGTTGCTCGGCCTGCGTCACGGCCGCGATGTTGACGATGAGCACCCGCGCCCGTGCGGCGAACCCCTGCCACATCCGATCGGCCGGGCGCGTGGCGGCGGGGAAGGCGTCACCGAGCGGCGGGGGGAGGGGGGCGTACGCGCCGGCGCGGGCGAGCCGCACAGAGCCGAGCGGCTCGTTGTTCCAGTGGACGTCGCACCGCGGCCGCCCGGCCTCCCGCTCGAGTTCGGCGGCGAGCCCGACGGACTTGTTCGCCTCGGTGTCGAACTTGGTATCGACCCGCAGCCCGGTCTCGCGGGTGAACTCGGCGAGCAGGTCCTCGGCGAACTCGCGGTCCTGGGCGCAGTACAGCACGACGCGGGACTCGCGGCCGGAACACCCCGCGGCGAGCGCGACCGAACCGGCGATGAAGTGGCGGCGGGTCACGGTCACGGCGCGCCTCACACCTTGAACACTTCCTTCACGTTGTCGCGGAGGAGCCGGGTGCCGAGCGCGACGGCGTCGGCCTCGCTCAGCAGGCCGGGCCGCACGAACTCGTCGGCCAGCACGCCCGCCAGGAGCCGCCGGTACATCCCGTACTTCGGCAGCACGAACTCCAGCTTGTAGGCGTCCGAGTAGTACCCAATCAGCTTCGTCTTCGGCACCGCGGTGACCCGCTCCGTCAGGTCCTTGCGGATGTACGGCGGGGTGTTCGAGTACCACCAGTGCCCGCTCGGGAGCACGTTCGGGAAGATCCACGAGTACGCGACGAGTTCCTGGTTCTGGGCGCTCGTCAGCACCGACACCGGGAACGTCACCTCGGGGAACGCGTTGAACAGCTCCTTGTAGTGGATCAGGCTCGTGCGCTGGTCGAACAGGTCCTGGCCCTGGAACACGCCCTTCTCGTACACCCGGCGGTTCACGCCGACCATCAGGTCAAACGGGAGCCGGAACTCGCGGCAGAACTCGGCGATCATCCAGAACACGCCGGGCGCGAGGTCGTGGAAGTCGTGGAACTGCATCTGCTCGTAGAAGTGCTCGTCGTCGAACGGGACCGGGTGGAAGCTCGGGGGCAGCGAGATCGCGCACGCCTTCGCACCCTTGCGGGTGAAGTGCAGGAACAGCTTCGCCAGCGCCTTCCGCAGCGACGCCGCGTCGGTCACCTCGATCCCCGTGCAGGCGAGGAGCCGCCGCCGCGTCTCGGGCTTGTCCAGGTGGAACACCAGCGTGTCGGTCCGCAGGCACGGGACGTACACGTCGGTGTCGAAGTTCTCGAGTGGGTCGTCGAACTCGTTGGTCAGGAAGATCTTTTCGAGCTTCGTCTTCTGGAAGACCTGCTTCTCCCAGTCCGATTGGCCGAACGTCTTGGCGGCGGCGTCGAACAGGGCGTCGGCGTCGGCCGCGGTGACGCGGGTGCCGGTGAACCCGAGGAACGTGCGGGCGATGTCGAGGAACCAGCCGTACTGGGCCGTGTTGTCGTACCGGTCCATGTGCGCAACGATGGCCCGGACCCGCTCCCGGGCCGGCACGTCCTTCTTGAGCGCGTCCTGGCTCATCCCGGCCGAGTGGGCGAGTTCCGTGTAGTAGTGGTAGCCGAGAATGTCGTCGAGCGACTTCGACACCGGGGCGAGCGGGTCGATGTGCGAGTGCGGGTCGATGAGGGGGACGTTCGACAGCGCCGACGTGAGGTCGGCGACGAGCGAGTCGGCGGTCATTTCGGCGGCTCCGCGAATCCGGCTGACTTGTCAGAGTTACCTGCGATACGTCTTACAACGCCCGGCAAGATTTACAAACCGACCGGCTTCCGGCCCCGGACCCCAGAACGTTGCGACCCGCACCGGTGGCCGTGAAAGCCTTGTAGCAGTGGATGTTGCGCCCGATCGGCACGGGCCGACGGTGCGGAATTTTGGCTCTGGCACGGTCGCTGCTTTACTCTTCATCGTCCGCGGCAAGCAACCCCCAGCGAACCGCGGATCGGTGCCGGGCCACGATGGCGAACCTTCCCCCAAGGCGAGCCAAACACTCGTGGGTCAGCACCGCAGGACCGAAGGCCTCAACGACCCTCCCCCGGGTCGCGGCCGCGGAAGAGATTTCCCCCCTCTTCCGAACCCGTCAGATACCACGTCCGTTCCCCCGTCCGAAAACATCCTTCCCCCGCCGCCGCCTTCCCCCAAGGCGGCGGCTCGTCTTTTGGGGTCATTGGAAGTTGGGGATTGGAAATCGGAAATCAGGGTCCGGAATCCATAGGCCAGCACAGTTACGAAAGACTCATCCCGTTTCTTCCTCCCGTGTTCTGACCGACTTCCAACATCCAACTCCCAAACTCCCAATCTCTGAAACCGTTGCGGGGTGGGGGCGGGTGTGTTAGCGTTGCTGGCGGGACCGCGCCGGACTGCGCGGCCCTCACTGTCATTCAACCCGAGGAACTGATGACCGTTCGTCTTCTCGCCGCCGCGCTGGTCGTGGCCGTTGCCCCGCTGTCCGTTCGCGCGGCGGACGAGGAAAACCCGTACAAGAACGTGAAGGTCGGCGACTTCGCCACCTACAAGATGAAGGTGAACGTCGGCCCGATCGCCATCGACGGGACGACGACGCAGAGCGTCACCGCGAAGACCGACAAGGAGGCGAAGGTCAAGGTTACCGCCAGCGTCAACGGGATGGAGGCCCCGGCCCAGGAGCAGACCATCGACCTGACCAAGCCGTACGACCCGACGAAGGTCGGCGGCGGGCTCCCCGGCGGGACCGACGCGACGGTCGAGAAGGGCAAGGACGGGACCGAGAAGGTGAAGGCCGCCGGCAAGGAGTACGAGACCACCTGGACCACGTACAAGGTGAAGGCCAAGGCCAACGGCATGGACATCGACGCCGACATCAAGGTGTGGACCTCGAAGGAGGTGCCCATGGGCATGGTGAAGATGACCATGAAGGCCACCGTCGCCAAGATGGACATGGAGATGACGATGGAACTCACCGAGTTCGGCAACAAGAAGTGACCCCGCACCGCGCGGCGGGTCGGCCCGCCGCGCCGCTCCCCCGCACCCACGTCTCGCACGTCACACGCTCCGGTGAACCATGGACCGCAGCACCTTCCTCGCCGCGTCCGCCGCGCTGGCCTCCACCCCCGCGTTGGCTCAGAAGAAAGAAGTCGTCAAGATCGTCTCCAGTCTGCCGCGGACCGGCAGCGCTCGGGGGCAAACCGACACGATCGCGAACGCGATCGTGCTGGCGATCGCCGACTTCGCCAAGGACTACCCGTTCGAGGTGAAGTACCTCGACCTGGATGACGCCACGGCCGCCCAGGGGGCGTGGGACGCCGGGCAAGAGGCCGACAACGCCCGGCAGGCCGTCGCGGACAAGGACGTCGTGGCCTTCATCGGGCCGTACAACTCCGGCGCGGCCAGGGTGTCGATGCCGATCCTCAACGAGGCGGGGTTGGTGCAGGTGTCGCCGTCCGCGACATGGCCCGGGCTGACCGTGCCGACCCCGGATCCGAAGAGCGGCGAGCCCGAAATCTACCGCCCCGCGAAACAGGTCACGTTCTGTCGCGTCTGCCCGCGCGACGACACCCAGGGGCCGCTCGCGGCCGCGTTCGTCGCGAACACGTTGAAGGCCCGGTCGGTCTACGTCGTTGACGACGGCGAACTGTACGGCTCGATGGTGGCCGGCACCTTCGCCGCGAAGTGCAAGGATCTCAAGATCAAGATCCTGGGGCACGAGCACCTCGATCCGCGGGCGCGGAACTACAAGGCGGTCGCCGAGCGGATCAAGGACAAGGACCCCGACGCGGTGTACTTCGGCGGCACCTCGCAAAGTGGCGGGCCGCAACTCGCCATCGACCTGGCCCGCGGTGAGGTGAACCGCCCGCTGGTCGTGCCCGACGGGTGCTACGAGGAGGCGTTCATCAAGGCGGCCGGCGCGGAGGTTCTCAACGGCCGGTGCTACGCCACGATCGGCGGCCTTGACCCGAGCGGCCTCAAGGGGGCCGAGTTCGTGAAGCGGTACAAGGCGAGGTACATGGCGGACCCCGAGGCGTACGCGATCTACGGCTACGAGGCCGCCGCCGTGGTGCTCGCGGCGCTCGCGGTCGTCGCGAAGAAGGACCGGGCCGCGGTCCGCAAGGCCGTGCTGGCCACGAAGGACTTCGACAAGGGCGTGTTCGGCAAGTGGAGCTTCGACGCCAACGGCGACACCACGCTCGAACAACTCACGGTGAGCAAGATCGAGAAGGGGAAGTTCATCCCCCTTATGGTGATCGACTCGCGGAAGTAACCGGGTCCCGGTCGGCGTGCCCTGGGATCACGCACGCGCTTGACCGTCCCGTGCGTACGCCCGCCGTCTCCCGCATCCTACTCACTTTCTTCTTGAGCCGGTCCCGCCCGCGGGCTAAAAGCAATTGAGATCACGTTGCGGTAGTCCTCCCCGACTACCGTCTCTCCACGTCATTTACGTTCGCTCCCGACGGGCTCCCCCGTCGGCGGGTCGGCTCCTCCGGGAGCTCGCCCGTGCCGGTACCACCATTCATTCCGCCGCGCCCGAGGTCCGCCATGACGTCCCGCCCACGCCCCGACCGTTCCGGCTTCACGCTCATCGAGTTGCTGGTGGTGATCGCGATCATCGCCCTGTTGATCGGCCTGACGATGCCCGCGGTGCAGAAGGCCCGCGAAGCCGCCGCCCGCACCCAGTGCATCAACAACATGCGGCAGCACGGGATCGCGGTCCACGGCCACGTCAACGCCTACGGGAGCATCCCCCCGTCGTGGTCCACAGCGAACAACTGGGACCGGTACTGGTCGTGGATGTCCAAGTTGCTCCCGTTCCTGGAGCAGCAGCAACTCTCCGACCAGGCCAAGGCGTTCGCGGCGACGAGCGGGACGAACAACCCGTGGTTCCCGGCCAACCCCGGGGTCGGCACGCCGATGAAGATCTACACGTGCCCGATCGACCCCCGCGGGCCGGTCCTCGTCAACTACCCCGGGGTCGGCAACGTCGGGCTGACGATGTACCTGGGCAGTTGCGGGACCACCGGGAGCACCGACGACGGCGTGTTCATCCTCGACGGCAAGCTGCGGCTGTCGGACATCAACGACGGGACCAGCAACACGATCGCCGTCGGCGAGCGGCCGCCCAGCGCGAACCTCGTGTACGGGTGGTGGTTCGCCGGGTACGGGTGGGACGGCCGCGGGTCGGCCGACGTGGTGCTCGGGTCGCGGGACACCGGCGGGGCCGCGTACTTCGGCGCGCCGGCCACCAACGTCGGCCTTCGCCCCGGCACCATCGACAACCAGGGGGACGCCGCCCACTGGTGGAGCTACCACCCGAACGGCTCGATCTTCCTGTTCGCCGACGGCTCGGTGAAGTACCTCACGTACGGCGCCGACGGGGTCCTCCCGGCGCTCCAGACCCGCGACGGCAAGGAAGTCGTGGCCGCCCCGTGACCCGCCGGGTCTGCAAAGATCGAAGCACGAAACTCGAAATCCGAACCAGACCACCGGGCCCCATTCGGCCCGGTGTGCGTCGAAGAACCGCCCACCGGCCCCGCCGAGGAGTTCGCCCATGCGCCGCTTCGTGCACTCTTTAGCGCTCGCTTCGATCGTCCTGGCCGGGTGCGCGCCCGGTAAGGGCGACGTGTCCGGGAAGGTGACGTACAACGGCGCGCCGCTCGCCAAACCCGGGGGCACCATCGTGTTCGTGACGCCGGGCGGGGTACAGGTCGCCGCCCCGGTCGCGGCCGACGGGACGTACCGGGCCCCCGACGTGCCCCGCGGCGAGAACAAGGTCGCGGTGTACTACCCGAACCCGAAGTTCCAGGAACTCGCCAAGCAGTCGCGGCACCTGCCCGGCCCGAACGAGGCGGTGAAACCCGCACCGATCGCCGACGTGCCGCCGTACCTCACCCCGGCGAAGTACGCCTCGGGTGACACGTCCGGGCTGTCGGTGTCGGTCGGCACGGGGACCGCGTTCGACGCCGCACTCACCGGCCCGCCCATCAAGTAGCCGCCTCCCACCGCAGAGGCCTTCGGCGACAGAGGACAGAGGACAGAGGACAGAGGACAGACCTGCACACCCACTGTTTGGTGACTGACCTCTGACTTCTGTCCTTGTTTCGTTGAAATCCGCTTGGGATCCGCATGGAGTGGTTGGCGGGCCGCCACGGAGGGCGGCCCCTACCCGATGCATTGCTTGTGGTTTGTAGG
>NZ_JBHYGG010000119.1:0-10895 GCF_051859125.1 Gemmata sp. | reverse complement strand
CCCTACAAACCAAACGCGAACCTTCTGGTAGGGGCCGCCCTCCGTGGCGGCCCGCGTGAGGCGAACGATTAAGCAGCGCACTTTGAACCTTGAACTCGAAACTCCTGGCGCTATCCGATGACCCGGTCGCGGCCGGAGCGCTTGGCGGTGTAGAGGTTCTCGTCGGCCTGGCGGAGCAGGTTCGCGGACGTCATGCCGAGGTCGCCGGACGTGGCCGCCACGCCGATGCTGATGGTCAGGTTGATCGGGTTCGCCTCGAACCGGAACTGGTGCGCGGCCACGGCCGCGCGGATCCGCTCGGCCGCGGTCACCGCCTCGTCGCGGCTCGCCTCGACGAGCACGACCGCGAACTCCTCCCCGCCGTACCGGGCGAACAGGTCTTCCTTCCGCATCGTGGTGCGGACCACGTCGGCCAGTTCCCGCAGCACGAAGTCGCCGCACAGGTGGCCGAACGTGTCGTTGACCGACTTGAACCGGTCGATGTCGATCATCAGGACCGACAGCGGGCGGTTGTGCCGCTGCGACCGCACGACCTCGCGGTCCAGGAACTCGGTGAGGTACCGCTGGTTGTGGATCTGGGTGAGCCCGTCGAGGATCGTGAGCCGGTAGATCTCCTCGTGGTACTCGGCCTCGATGTTGCCGCCCGCGAGGTAGCGGTAGATGCAGTTGCCGACGCGGAGGTAGTCGCCGTCCTGGAGGAGCCAGGCGCTCTCGAGCTGCCGGTCGTTGACGAACGTGCCGTTGGTGCTGTGCTGGTCGTGGACGAAGTACCCCTCGGCGGTCGGCTCGATCCGCGCGTGCCGGCGGGACACGGAGTGGTCCTGGAGCCGGATGTCGCAGTCCTCGCCCCGGCCCAGCATCAGCGTGCGTTCCGAGAGCGGGTACCGGCACCCCATGCTCGGGCCGGTGGGGTAGATGTGAACGAGGCACGCCTCGCGGGCGATCTCGGACAGGAGGCGCTTGGGCGACGTGATCCAGGTTTGAGTGAGCTTCTCGACCATGTGCCCGCCCGGGTGCTGTGCAGTAAGGGTCGCCGGCCCCTCCCTACCCCCCACACGGTAGTTTAGGTTACAAAAGTGGGGAGGGACGACCGACGGGCTCGCGGGGGCTGGGCGTCCTTCCGCTGCCAGGGGAAAAATCAGGACCGGTGCGAGCCCACACGACCCAAACGGGCCGCGCCGGCCCGTTCCGCCCGCCATTTGACGGTGTCCCCCGTGCGTCGGTTCCTGCTTTCGGCGGCCCCGTTAGAGCGGCCTCACCGGGGTGGGCGACTCGCTCCGCGAGTCGCACCCCGGCGCAGAGAGGGTTCCCGGTGTGCGGCGGCGCGGCGGGGGTCACTCGCGGAGCGAGCGCCCCCCGCCGCCCCAGTTCTCACGGCCGGGCGACGCCGCCCGCGGGGGTGACGATTCCACTAATCTTCGCACGGGGCTTGACCAGGTCCACCAAAATCGGCTCCCGGGTCACCACTTCCTTGACGTTGCCGGCGGCGTCGCGGGCCGCGACCTTCAGGTACACCCGCGGGGGCAGGCCGGCCGGCACCCGCCACGCGAACTGGCCGGTGTTCGGGAGCCGCCGGGCCGCCACGGGCTGGCCGGCGGTGGTCTGCGCCAGTTCCGCGGCCGCGGCCGGCTGCCACGGGCCGGTCGGCTTGTCGCTCCACTCGATGGTGATCGGGTCCTCGCCGAAGTTCTTGTCCGCCGCCTTCCACTGGACGACGAGCGTGTCCGGGCTCGTCGGGTCGCCGGTCGGCGGGAACAGGTCGAGGGTCGGGGCGGTAACGTCCACGACGACCCGCAGGTCCGGGGCGTCGCCCCCGGCCGGCTCGCGCTCGCTCAGCCCGGCCCCGCTCACGGGCACCACGCGGAACCCGTAGTTGCCCTCGGGGAGCGGGTTGTTCGGCACGCTCAGGTTCACCCGCACGGTCTGCTGCTTGCCGTCGTGCTGGCTCCACTTCATCCAGGTCCGGCCGTCGTCGCGGGTGACCCACAGGTCGAGCCGGCTGATGCCCGACGGCCCGCGGGACTCGACCTCGTACCCCATGTCGAACGCGAGGTAGTTCAGGTACTGCGCCCGGCTCACCTCGACCGTCGGCGCGGCGGCCGCGTTCCCGGCGGTCCACACGGCGACCGGCACCGGCCCGCCCGGGGGCACCCCCCCGGTCGGCGAGGCCGGGACGACCGGCTGCCGCGGGTCGACGGTCGGCAGCACGGTCGGGCCGGTGGCGACCTGGGCGGCCGGTGCGGGCGGCGTGTTCGTGGCGGCCGGCGGTTGCGGGACGACCGGAGCGGCCTGTGCCACGGGGGCCGGCGCCGGCGTCGGCACGGGGGCCGGCGGGGTCGGGGTCGGCGGCGCGGCCGGGGCGACCGGTCCCGCGGACACGACCGGGTTGAAGTCCGGTGATGGGATCTGGGCCGTGCCGCCGCTCGCGGGGGACACCGGGCCGGTCGGGGCCGCGGGGCCGCTCATCGGCGAGGACAGGGCCGTCGTCGCCCCGGTGCCGCCGATCTCGCGGGTCGCCTCGGTCTTGTTCCCGGCGACGTCCTGAACCGTCACGCGAACGGTGACCGCGCCCGGCCCGGCCGGGAACCGCACCCCGCTCTTCGAGCTGGCCGGGAGCGTCACTTCTTGCCAGTACCCCTCACCGCTCGCCGGGCGGAAGTGGACCTGGGTCTTGGTGTCGTCCGGGTTCTTGTCGTCCACGGACCACTCGACGACCACGTCGTCGCCGTTCTTGCGGGCGTTGGTGAACTGCACCCGGGGCTGGACCGTGTCCACGAGCACCTTCAGGTCCGGCGGCGTGTTGATGAGGTTCGCCGGGAGATTCTTGCCCTGGAGGTCCTCCTCCTGCATGGTGAACCAGTACAGGCCGTCCTCCTTCGCCATGAAGGTGAACTTGTCGCGGTCCGGGGGCACGGCGGCCTCCTGGTACCACGTGTTCTCGCCGTTGCGGGCGACGAACAGCTTCATCTGCCGGATCGTCTTCCGGTCCCGCTCGTACTTGATCGGGAGGTCGATCTTCCGGGAGTTGAGCGGGAAGTAGTCCGGGCCTGGGGCCGCGGCCGGGGGCTGTCCCAGGGTGGCCCCGACGAGGGCGACGACGGCGATGTTCATGACCCGATCCCCGGGATGGCGCGGAAGACAATCTGTATCACCTGTATCGGCCGCACCGGTTGCGGAATTGAGTCGCCCGCCGCGATTCGTTCAAGTCGCCGTTCGGACCGTCCGGACCCCAAAGGACCCATTTGCCCATGACACTGACCCGCACGCCCGGCTGGATGACCGCCGCCCTCCTCGTTGCCGGGATCTACAACCTGTTGTGGGGCACATGGACCGTGCTGTTCCCGACGCTGTCGTTCGCGTACTCGGGGATGCAGTTCCCCGACAAGCCGCTGCACTACCCGCAGTTGTGGCAGGGGATCGGCATGATCGTCGGCGTCTACGGCATCGCGTACATCCTGGCCGCCCGCGACCCGGTCGCGCACTGGGAGATCGTGTTCGTCGGGTTCCTCGGCAAGTTCTTCGGGCCGATCGGGCTGGCGTTCGGGCTCCTCACCGGCGAAACGCAAGTCGCGGCGCTCGCCACGACCGTGCCGAACGACCTGATCTGGTGGGTGCCGTTCCTGCTGATCCTCCGCCATGCCTACCGCGTCCACCGCGCCCTCGGGCGTACAGACCTGGGGTTGCCTGAGGTATTCGGAAAACCCTGAGCCAGACCGGCCGCCGAGAAGTCCAAACGCACGGCGAGCCGGGAGCGTCAGCGACCGGAGGTGGGCCGAGACGAAGACTCCGGTCGCTGGCGCTCAAGTTCTGCCCGACCCGGTACTCTGCGCAAGGTGTTCCGGCTTTACCGGGGCGTGGGGTGGTTCCGCATTCCACCTCGGGGCATTCAACCTCTCCAAGCCCTCCAGTCGGTGCCGATGGTTCCGGCAGTCCCCTCGGTGGGACCGTACTTGCCGGAGGTGCCGATCATGAGGCGTATCGCCGCGTTCCTGTTGCTCGCCGGGCTGTCGCAGATCCCCCTGTGGGCGGGCGACTACTTCATGCCGGGCCGGTCCCTGTACCCGTCGTACCACGAGACCCCCGCCCCCGCCCCGGTCGTCGTCAGCGAGACCGTCGTCGCACCCGCGACGCCCGCGAAGGTGACCAAACCCGCCCCGAAGAAGGCCACGCCGAAGAGCGAGCCGGTCGCGGTGAAGCCCGCAGCGGCGACCGTGGCGGTCGCGCAACCGACCGTCGTGGTCCCGGCGTCGGGCACGGCCCCGGTCGTGAGCCCGGTGTACGGCAAGACCGTCGGGGTTGAACTGCTCCCGCCGACGGGCATGGGGCGGGCCGTCAGCGCGACCCCGCCGTCGGGTACGCCGTTCGTTTCGGTGACCCCGGAGAAGCCGGCGCTGGCGCCGTCCGCCAAGGTCACGAAGAAGACGACCGTCGTGAAGACCCCGACCGAGACGCTCGTCCCCGTTGCGGTGGTGCTCCCGGGCACCACCGTCACCCGGACCGAGTACGTCGCCCCGAATGATTACGTCGTTCCGAAGTCGACGTACGCGGCCCCGGCCAGCGTCGTCCCGATCCAGGCGACCGCACCCGCGACCCCGCTGGGGCGGGTCTTTGTCCCCACGCGGCCGATCGTTCCCGTGCAGTACGTCGCGCCGGCCCCGACGCCGGTGGCGACGGGTGCCGTACCGGCGGCCCCGCCGGTCGCGCTGCCCGTGTACACCGGGGGCGAGTGCCCGACGTGCGGCCGGAGCGGCTCGTGCGACTCGGGCGGCATGTTCAGCGGGCGGCTCCGGTCGTGGCTGCTGTTCCAGCCGACCACCCGCAACGCGCTGCCGCTGCTCCGGCCGACGCCGTACATCGGGCCGGTCCTCGCGTGGCGGTGCGACGGGAACTGCCCCCCAGGTTCGTACTGGGGCGGGTGCAACACGCCCGGCCACTGTAGCGGGGTGGCGGGCGGGTGTGCGACGGGCGGGTGCGCAACGGGCGGGTGCGCGACGGGCGGGTGCGCGACGGGAACGTGCGGCGGGGCGCGGGCCGCGGTCGCCGGGGCCGCGAACGGCCTGGGCGGCCGGACCGGGTTCGGCCTCGGGCTCGGGGGTTCGTGCAAGACCGGTTGCACCCCGCCGGCCGACGACGCAATCGCCGGGCACCGGTTCGCCAGCGGAACGCAACCGGCCTGGGGCACCGCCCCGGTCGCGGGACCGGTGACGACCACGAGCTACAAGCCGGCCGCCCGGACCCTGGACGCGCCGAGCCAGTTCTACAAGCCGTCGTACGGGACCGACGCGGCCCCCGCCGCGGGCGTGGTTCCCGCGAGCGGGAGCGTGCTGGCCCGGCCGTTCACCCGGCCGTAACGAGCGGACGCGGTGACACGACAGTGTTGTGTCCTCAGCCGGCCTCACAGAGGCCGGGCCTGGGACGGAAGACGGGAATACCAAATCGGGCACGGGCACGGGCACGCACGCGGGCACGGATCAAGCCCAAAGCACACAACGGCTCGGTGCTTTCCCCCGGTCTTCTCCGTGCCCGTGCCCCAGCCCGTGCCCGTGCCCGACAAGCAGCAAACGGACGCGGGCCGGCGATCTACCACCCCCGGCCCCCCGCGGGGGGGGAACCCACCGGGGGCGTGGCCGGGTGGGGGGGGGCCCCCCCCCGCGCGGCCCCCCCCCCACCCCCCCCCCCCGGCGGGGGCCCGCCCACCCCCCCCGCCCCCCCGCGTCGTGGGGTTCACCCTCCGGGTGACTTCACTGTTTCGGGGTCGCCCGCACCGGCGTCGTCCCGGCCTTGGGCGTGAGCGCGGCCCCCTCGGACCCGGGGGCGGCCATCGGCGGGGCGAACGGAACCCCCGGCCGGGGGATGGTGTCGTTCGGAGCGGGGTACGGGAGTTCGTCGGGCCGCGGTGCCACGCCGGCCGGCGGCGGGTACGTTGGGGCCGGCAGGCCCATCATCATCGTGCCGGGGGACGAGGGCGGGCACGGCACCGGTTGCCCGGTGATCGCGTCGTAGCAGCCCTCCATGAGTCGGGCCCCCGACCCGCTCGTGAGCATGCACGGCGGCTCGCCGCGCTGCTGGGGCTGGTTCGAGGTCAGGATGCCGCTCCGGCTCCCGCAGTTGCTGCGGCAACTGGTGGCCGAGACCGACAGGACGCCCACGAGCAGGGCGGACAGGTGACGCGACCGCGGCATTGGGGAACCCTCGCGAGCGGCCCGACTTGGATCGTCGGCACCGGACTTGAGGCAATTCTTACCGATTGCCGGCGGCAAGCAATTCCTGGCGTTGCACAAAAGCGCCGGTCGCCCCAAGTCCCGCACGCCCGACCGGCACCTCACGCGCCCCGCCGAGAACCGAACCACCTTCGCCGACCGGAACAGCTTGCCGGACCGGAAGAGTTTGAAGGGGCTGAAGACATGGTCAGGTGGCTACCCCCTCACCCGCCGCGAAGCGCGGCGACCTCTCCCCGTAGGAACGGGGCGAGTTGTTGCCTCGGGGTTCCTTTATAGCGGGACGGTCGAATCAGCTCTGGTGGCGGACCAGCCACCCCCACCTCGCCCCGTTCCTACGGGGAGAGGTCGCGACGAGTCTTCGAGTCGCGGGTGAGGGGCAAGGCAGTAACCCACTCACCAGTCACGCTGCCCCGTTCTGTCACGGCTTCTTCGCGGCGGCTTCCTTCAGGAACTTCTCGGGGTCGTCCTTGAACGCGTCGCGGCACCCGGTGCAGCACACCCAGTAGTCCTTCCCCTTGTACGCCACCTTCATCGTGCCGACGCCGCCGCTAACGATGCACTCCGGCCCCTTCGCGACCTCCGCGAACGGAACCCCTTCCTTCGTCGCCCCCACCTGCCACTGCTTCGTGAACGCGACCGCGGACGCGGCCGGCCGCGCCTCCAGCCGCACGAGGTGGCGGTTGTGGTGCAGGAGCGTGACCACGAGCCGCTGGTCCTCGCCGGCCGCCGCGTCGGTGCGGTCGAGCGTTAGCACCTTGTCCTTGAGGGTGCCGGCGAACGTGGCCGTCGCCTTGGCGGGCGTCGTGAGCTTCAGGGTGTAGCGGGCCTCGTCCTTGGTAGGCGTGTACCGCAGTTCCCCGGTCGTGTAATGTTTTCCCTTTTCGATCGCGAGCGCGAGCCAGGCGTCGTCGCCCTTGAACTGCCAGCTCCACGACTCGGTCTCAGTCCAGACGCCGGCGGCGCGCTCCTCCTTGGTCCCTTCCGGCGCACCGCTCCCCTTCCAGGAGCCGACGAGGACGTTGAACGGCTGGAGCGCCTCCTTGGCGGTGGCGGGCTTCGGCGGCGACTTGGGTTCGTCGGCGGGGAGTGCGAGGGTGACGAGCAAGAGCGCGGCGTGCATGTGCGGCACCTCGGGAAGTGTGGAGTCCCGGTTGGTTCTCCGGAAAGACGACGCGGACGGCCACCGGATTCGAACAGGCCGGGTGGGAAATGGCGGAGCGGGCGGGTGCGCAAAATTAAGCGGCGGCCATATGGGGCCGCCGCGTGGAAAGTGGGCGTTGAACCGACTCTCAATGTTAGCGCGACTTGCGGGGTGCGCGGAAGCTGCTGAGCCTCGCGCCCGAGGACGCACCGACCGGCGGCGTGACCGACCCCGGGGCCGGGACGGCGACCGGTTCCGGCAGGTCGGGGAGTTGCTCCGCGACCCGGTTCGGGAGGACCTTCGTGTCCGAGGCGGCGTTCACAAGCGTCGGGTGGTCGCCGGCCTCCGCGTCGGTCTGGGCCGAGACGGCCGCGAGAACGTCCGACGACTGCTCGTTGAGGATGCGGGCGTGGATCTCCGCACGGTCCACACGGACCGACGGGGGAGCCTCGACCCCGATCTTGACACGGCCCGGGCCGATGTTCACGACCGTGATCTTGATACCGTTGCCGATGACAATAGATTCGCCAGCGCGCCGAGTGAGTACCAACATGGAGATGTCCCTCCTGGATGAGGCCGGCATTCTCGGGCGGGGAGGGCCCTTGCCGGCTGTCCTACTAGAAGATCCTACGACACTGATTGGGGAATCTTTCGGGAGGTTCCATTTTCCCTCAAGTTGCCCCTACCCACAGACGATACCCAGCCTCCGAGTGTTCGCAAAACTCAGTAGCGTATTTTGTGGGTTCCCTCCCGGCAATCGCCAGTCGAGAGTTGAGAAATTCTTTGCAAACTCCGCGCCGAGAGCCCAATGGGAGCACTTTTTCACGCCGAGCGTGAATTTCTTACCCTGGCACTCGAAGATCCCTCCCGTTTACTCTTTTTCCCGGCTCCGCTGCTGTGCCAGGATCATGCACTTGTTCGGAATTAGCACACAGGGTATTTCCCGGCATACAGGGTGAATGAGAACACCGCTGCGCGAAGCGGTGAAATTGCCCGTGGCAACACCCGATGTCCTGACAGGATGAAAGGGTTTGCCCGGGTGGCTGAACTCAGAAAACTACCTGACAGATTGGCAGCCGACGGTCCGAACGTCGATCGCCCGACCTGTCCCGGACCCCGCTTCTTGAAGGATGGGCATGGCGGCTCCCTTGCTCGGTGTCGGTCTTCGGCTCCGGATCGCGAACTGGCTCCCGGTTGTTGAGGGCCTCCTGACCCACCGGCGGATGCTCGCGGCGTTCGTGGTGCTCGCGGGGCTGTTCTCCAGCCTTCCGATCAGCCACTCGCTGCGCCCCAACGGGCACCCCAAGGACTACCCCCTCTGGTACGAGACCGGCCAGAAGGTGATCCGCGGCGAGCAGCTCTACCCGCCGGGGCAGGTGTTCCCGTTCATGTACCCGCCCGTCGCGGCGGTCCTCCTCGCGCCGCTGAGCGCGCTCGGTCCGGTCGCGATGGTCGTCGCGCTGACCGCGATCAACTCCGCGGTGTGGCTCGGGTGCGCGTTCCTTGCGGCGTACCTCCTGACGGGCCGGGCGCTCGGCCGGCACCCGCTGCTGTACCTCGTGCCGGTGTGCTGCTCGGCCCCGTTCGCGTTCGACACCTACCACCTCGGGCAGGTGAACCTGCTGCTGCTGTTCGTGATGCTCGGGGCGTTCGCGTGCCTGCGGGCGGGCCGCGAGTGGGGGGCCGGGGCGCTGGTCGCGCTGGCCGTCGGCATCAAGGCGTTCCCGCTCATGGCGGCGGGGTACCTCGTGTACCGCCGGCACTGGGGCGCGTGCGCGTCGCTGGTCGCGTCGCTGGGCCTGTTCTTCGTCGCGGTGCCGTTCGCGGTCCGCGGCCCCGCCCAGGGCGCCGAGGACCTGAAGGTGTGGGCCGGGGGGATGCTGTTCAAGTACGACACCGGCTCCATCGGGCAGCGGACCGAGCGGGCGTACAGTTGGAAGAACCAGTCGCTGATGGGGATGGCGAACCGGCTCCTGCGGCACAAGTCGGCCGACGAGAACCCGGCGCGCAACTTCTACGTGAACGTGGCGGACCTCGACTTCCGCACGACGAACGCGATCATCGTCGGGGTCGCGCTGGCGGTGTGCCTCTTCTACATCGGCGTGATGCCGCGGCACGCGCACCGCACCCCCGGGTCGAACGCGATCGAGTTCGCGATGCTGCTGCTGATGATCCTGCTGTTCTCGCCGTACTCGTTCGGGTACTTCTTCGTCTGGCTCCTGTACCCGTTCGCGGTGCTCGTCCACCTGTGGCTGAAGCAGCCGGCGGGTTCGCCGGACGCGCGGCGGCTGGCGGCGGTGTTCGCGGTGTGCGTCGCGCTGCCGGCCCTCACACTGGTCCACCAGCGCACGGCCGAGGCGTACGGGAACTTCTTCGTGACGACGCTGATCCTGCTCGGCACGCTCGGCTGGCAGCTCAACAAGTTGAAGCGCGCCGCCGGCGCCGAACCGGCGGCGGCGTGATTCTGGTGGGGCGGGCGTTCCTGCCTGCCCCGTGGTGTCACGCCCCGACCGCTTCGCTCAGGAACCCCCGCAGCACGGCGAGGTTCACCGGGTCCATCTCGGTGCCGTCGTCGGCCTCCTTGGGCGTTTCGAGGACCATGGGCAGGTCGCGGAACCGCGGGTCGGTCACGAGCCGGCGGAAGAACTCGATCCCGATCTGCCCCAGGCCCAGGCCCGCGTGCCGGTCCACGCGGCTGCCGAGCCCCGGCACGCTGTCGTTGACGTGAAACAGCTTGATGTGCTCGAACCCGACCACGTGGTCGAACGCGCCGAACGTCTCCGCGTACTCGTTCGGCGTGCCGATCGGGTAGCCCGCGGCGAAGACGTGGCAGGTGTCGAGGCACACGCCGAGCCGGCTCGCGTCCCTCACGCCGTCGAGGATGCGGCGGACGTGCTCGAACTTGCCGCCCAGGCACGTCCCCGAGCCGGCGGTCGTCTCGACCAGCAGCTTCACCTTGAACCCCTTGCACCGCTTGTGGACCGCGTCCAGCGCCGCGGCGATGCGCCCCAGGCCGGCGTCCTCGCCGCTGCCGTTGTGCGCCCCCGGGTGCGAGACGAGGTAGCTCAGGCCGAGCTGCTCGGCGCGTTCCAACTCGATCACGAGCGCGTCGATCGACTTGTTGAAGTGCGCGTCGTCGGGGCTCGCGAGGTTGATGAGGTACGAGTCGTGGGCGGTGGGGTAGCGCAGGCCGGCGGCCTTGACGGCCCGCTTGAACTGCGCGGCGTCCGCCGGGTCGATCGGCTTGGCGGCCCACGAGTTCGGGCTCTTGGTGAAGATCTGGAGCGCCGCGCACCCGAGCCTGGTGGCGGCCGCGACCGCGTTGGACACCCCGCCCGCGATGGACAGGTGAGCGCCGAGGAACGGCATCGTGAACCTCCGTTGGGAGACCGGGCGTCACTACAGGGGAGGCATTGTGGCAGGACCGGCCGCGGAACGCACCCTCAGTTGGCTCCGCGGGTGCCCCTGTTGATTTGGGCCGCTGGCCCGGCGAACCCTGAGCGCCAGCGAGGGGGTGAGGCGCACCCCCTCGC
>NZ_JBHYGG010000118.1:6616-11056 GCF_051859125.1 Gemmata sp. | reverse complement strand
GCGGTCCACGGCCGCATGAAACGAACGTCTACCAACTAATGTGATCCCTACCCGGGCGAGCGCCCCCGGTGCTCACACGGGGCGCGTGGGATTCGGTAAACTGGTGGGACGGCTCCCGCACCGCGCACGACACGAGAGGTGGCTCTTGTCCGCGACCGACAAATTCACCGATTACCTGAACCAGTTCGCCGTGGACCGCACGGGGATGCTCGACCAGCTCCGCCGCGTCGTCGTCGGGCAGGGCGAGGTCATCGAGCAGGTGCTCGCGGCGATCTTCACCCGCGGGCACTGCCTGCTCGTCGGCGTCCCCGGGCTGGCGAAGACGCTCATGGTCAGCTCCGTGGCCCAGATCCTGAACGTCGCGTTCAAGCGGGTCCAGTTCACCCCGGACCTGATGCCGTCGGACATCACCGGCACGACGATCCTCGACGAGACGGCCGAGGGGAAGCGCGAGTTCCGGTTCGTCCGCGGGCCGATCTTCGCGAACATCGTGCTGGCCGACGAGATCAACCGGACCCCGCCCAAGACGCAGGCCGCGCTCCTCGAAGCCATGCAGGAGCGGCAGGTCACGGCCGGGGCCGAGACGATGAAGCTCCCGGAGCCGTTCTTCGTCATCGCCACGCAGAACCCCATCGAACAGGAGGGGACCTACCCGCTCCCCGAGGCCCAGCTCGACCGGTTCATGTTCAACATCAAGGTGGACTACCCCACCCTGGAGGACGAGCAACTGATCGTGTCGATGAGCACCCGCGGCGAGAAGCCGGAACTGACGAAGGTGCTCACGGCCGAGCGGATCGTGTCGTGGCAGAAGCTGGTGAAGAAGATCGAGGTGCCGAAGTTCGTCAACGACTTCATCGTGAAGCTCGTCCGCGCCACCCGCCCGAAGGACCCGTCGGCCCCGGACGTCATCAAGCGGCTCGTGGACTGGGGCGCGGGGCCGCGGGCCGGCATCTTCCTGGCGCAGGCGGGCCAGGCGTTCGCGGCGATGGACGGCCGCCCGAGCGTCGCGATCGACGACATCAAGAAGGCCGCGATCCCCGTGCTGCGGCACCGCGTCAGCGCGAACTTCCAGGCCCAGGCCGAGGGCAAGAGCAGCGACGACATCGTGACCGAACTGCTGAAGATCGTGAGCGAGCCCGAGCCGAAGAAGTACGCGGAACGGAAACGATAGTATTCGGCCTTCAGCCCCGGAGGGGCGGCGGAAGGTAGCCAGGGGTGCGGCGAGCGCAGCGAGCAAACCCCTGGTCCCCACGCGAACCCCTCGGACCAGGGGTTTGTGCCGCAGAGCCGGCACCGCACCCCTGGCTACCATCCGCCGCCCCTCCGGGGCTCAGAACATTCTCACCGTGGTGAAATCCGCTGATGTGGTACCGCGTGTTCGGCCGCTCGGAATCGGAACCGTCGCCCGCGGCGCTCGCCGAGCACCTGCACGAAGCCGGGGTGCCGGTCGAGCCGCACTTCAAGGGCGACGACCTCGGGTGGACGGCCGGCGAGTTGCGGCTCGCGGGCGGCGCGACCGTGTTCGTGCAGCGGTACCTCGCGGGCGAGGACGACATCCGCGACGACCTGAACGCCTACGCGGCCGAACTGGAGACGTGCGACTACAGCCCCAACAATGGCGCGCTCATGCAGCACGCCATCCAGACGAAGCAACTCGTCACGCTCCGCAAGCCGATCGCCGCGGCCGACGAGGTGACCCTGGAGCGCCTTCTGGAAGCGGCGTGCAAGTTCCTCGCGGCCGCGACCGACGGCGTCTACCAGATCGACGGCAAGGGGTGGTTCTCGGCGGCGGGTGAGGTGCTCTTACAAGAGCGTTGAGAGTGTTGCGTGTCGAAAGTGCTTGGGCTCCGCGGTACCCAGCGGGCCAGCAACGCTCCCAACACGCAACGCTCCCAACGCTCCCAACACTCCGATCAACATGACCGCCGACAAGTACCTCCGGCCCGAAGTCATTCGCCAGGTCGCAAGGCTCGACCTGCGGGCCAAGTTCATCGTCGAGGGGTTTCTGACCGGGCTCCACAGCAGCCCGTTCCAGGGGTTCTCCGTCGAGTTCTCCGAGCACCGGAAGTACAACCCCGGCGACGACCTCAAGTCGCTCGACTGGAACGTGTACGCCAAGACCGGGAAGTACTTCGTCAAGAAGTTCCGGGCCGAGACGAACATGACGGGCCACCTCGTCATGGACCTGTCGAAGTCGATGGACTGGAACGGCCCGGCCGAGGCCCGCCGGGCCGGCGTGAAGATCGACTGGGCCGCCCTCGGCGCGGCCGACGAGACGCTCACCAAGTTCGACTACGCCGTGTGCCTCGCCGCCGCGCTCGGCTACCTGATGATCTACCAGCAGGACCCGGTCGGCCTGGTCGCGTTCGACGAGAAGCTCACCACCGTCATCCCGCCCAAGAGCAAGCGGTCGCAGCTCGGCACGATCCTGTCGGTGCTCGCGAACCTCAAGCCGGTCGGCAAGACGAACATCCCGGACAGCCTGTTCCAGCTCGCGTCGATGATGAAGGGCAAGAGCCTCGTGATGCTCTTCACCGACCTGCTGCCGACGACCGACGACTGGAAGGCCGAGGCCGACGCGGTGCTGCGGAGCCTGTACCGGCTGCGGTACTCGGGGCACGAGGTGATCGTGTTCCACATCCTCGACGTGCTCGAATCGAAGTTCCCGCTCGCCGGGCTGGTGGACTTCCAGGACGTGGAGTCGAGCGACCACAAGGAGATTGACGCGCAGGGGATCGCCGAGGACTACCGCACGTTCGTCGCCGAGTTCCGCAACTACTACAAGACCGAGTGCGCCGGCGCGAACGTCGATTACGTCCCGATGGACACCAGCGTCGGGTTCGACAAGGCGCTCCTCGACTACCTCATCCTGCGGCAGCGAAGATTTGGGTAGTACCGGGCCCGCCAGTAGTGGTGACGTCCCGCCGACGAGGAAATCCGATGGCAACAGACGAGGTCATTCCTCACGTCGGAATCATGTCACTTGGTGGATTGGTGCGTCTCGGCATGACACGCGATGAAGTCCAACCGCTCCTCGAACGGGACCACGACATCCAGGTCGATTTCTGCGGCTCGCCGCCCGCCGTGGCATTTATCCAGTCACCCAAGCACTGGGGCTCGCTCGAAGGGATCGATCTTTTTGAGTCAGCGGCCGACGACGTGGTTGCAGAGATAGCCCATCGATTCGGGTTCGATCCAACCGTCTACCGGCCGGGTCGACATACCTACTACTTCCCCGCGCTAAACATGATCCTCTGGCGGAGTTGCACTTCGGAAACGGACGGTGAGCAAGGTTACGTATTCGACTGCGTGAGTCTTCACGCTCCGGGCTACCACAACACGCAGACGGTCGCCTCGCTCCGGGAGAGGACGGGGCTCCCACCCATTGGACCCGGGAGTTAACGCCAGCGCGTGAGTAGGTACGCCAGCAGTTCGTTTCAACCTCCGTCACCGCGTCGCGGCGTAGACGAGCTTCCCTTCGACCACGATTGCGTACTCCGGCTCGCTCATCTCGATGGCGGGGAGCAAGCGCACGGCCCGCACGTCGTGCAATCGCTTCAGGCCGTCGTGGAACGCCGGCAGTAGTAGTTCCGGGCACTTCACCCGCACCGCGTGGAACAACTCCGGGAGCGTGCAGTCGCCGCCGGCCCCGGACGCCCGGCGGCGGTCGAGGTACTCCAGCGCTTCCACTGCCCACGGCACCAAACGACCGACCTGCTCGCCGACCACGGGGCCAGATGTCTCGGCGCGACGCAGCGCCGCCTCGACGCGGGTCGCGAGTTCGTCGAGGCGGGTCAGCATCGCGGCGGCGCGCTCCTCGAACCGCGCCGAGAGCAGCGCGACTTCGGCCTTGGCCTCGGCCATCCACACCGGAACCCCGCCGCGGGCCGTGGCGAGCGTCTCCTTCAGTTCGCGGAGCACCGACTTCGGCGAGTCGTGGTCGTGGACGAACGCGACGGCCTTCGGCGTGCCGCGGACCCACTCGGTCACGATCTTGCCGCGGGTCTCGGTGCGGACCGTTTCGAGCAGCCCTTCTTGCACCGCGACGAGCGCCGCCTCGGCCGACGTACCGGCGCGTGTGGGGAACAGGCCGCTGAGCTTCCCCGAGCGAAAGAGCCGGTGCTCGCCGGGCGTCGTAATGGCGGCCTTGAGGGCCTCCAGGAGCACCTCGGTGCGCGGCGACCCGGCGCGGTGCTCGACAGGTCCGGGCGTTCCGACGTCAGAGGGGGCGTCCATTCCGTCACCGGGTGTTCGGGGAGCGAACCGGCCGTAGTTTAAGCGTGTCTGGGAGTCGGTGCCAGCCCAACGAGACCCGGGGTTTGCGCCCGTGATCCCAGCGGTCCCAGGGTTTGCACCCTGGGCTACGGCCGGCCCCCCCCCTGGGGGGGGCGGGGCAGGGGGGGCCGGGGGGGGGGCACGGGGGTGGCCCGCGGGGCCCCC